>JAFAZB010000113.1 GCA_019240015.1 Solirubrobacterales bacterium | reverse complement strand
CGGCTGCGTCGATGCCGGTCGCCTGGAGATGCCCCCAAGGATCGGTGCAGATCCACACCTCCCGCCACGCCGGCGGGATCGCCAAGGCGCGGATTCGCTCGAGCACCTCCGGGTCGTCGAGTCGTCGCCCCCGGGGGTCTACATACGTGAATCCGCGCCCACGCCGGAGCCGGGTCAGGCCCGACCCCGAGCAGTCGGAGCGGCGCAAACGGGGTCTACGCGTAGCCGTCGCCATCTCGGACCCGTTAACCGCTTGAGGGCGAGGCTAATCAGGGTCCGTGCCGTGCTCGGTTGCCGGATCGGTGTTGGCTATGCCAAGTCGCGCGCGCGCCCGACCACGCTCGCGGCCTGCTCGCGGGCCTGGCCGGCGCTGCGCTCGAGATCGCGCCGGCGCCGCAAGAGGCCGCGCTGACGCCCGCGGATGGAGCGCTCCCCGCGCCGCTCGAATCGGGCGAGCTCCCGGTTCAGCCTGCCCGCGTCGGTGTACTTGCGGGTTGTCTCGACGATCGCGTCACGGGTCTCCAACGCCCATCCGAGCTGGATCAGCAGCGCCCGCTGGAACTCTCGGCCGACGACTCCGAGGCTCCTCGCCGCCGCGTCCGCCCGACGGCCGGCGCTCGCGCCCTGCTGCCGCGCAGTCGACTGCGCCGCGCGGGCGGTGGAGCGCGCGGAACCCGCTGTTCGGCGCGCCGACGCCTTGGTCGCGGCCTGGCTACGACGAGCCGCGTTGCGCTTGCGCGTCGCCGCGGCTTTCTGCGCTGCCTGCTGGCGCTTGGTGGTGCTCTGTGTGGCCATCTAGTCGCTCACTCCTCGGTGATTCGCGGTTCCGTTCTGTTCAGTAATCGCGTACCCAAGGTGCGGGGTCCGAAACTCCAGCTTCCGTGGCGTTGGTCACACTTCCGGTTGATCGCCCCCGAACGACCGGAAGCGTTCCGTCATCTGCTCGTCCGGATCCTCTGCGTCGCGCTCTGGGCGCTGTTCCTCGTCCGCCGGCTCTTCTTGCGGCTCGGGATCGTCGTATCCGGCGTTCGCCTGCTGCACGACGCTCTCCAGGAAGTGCTTGAGCTTGTCCTCGGTGCCCGGCTGCACGCCCGGGACCTGGACCTTGCCCGACTTCACCTTGACCGCGCCCCACTCACCGCGGCTGAGCAGCTTCGCGGTCGTCTCGAACGACCGCTTCCAGCCTCTTGGTGCCTCGCCCGCCAGCTCGACGGTGAGCGTCCCGTCCTGGACGGCTGCGCTTTGCCAATCGAGCTCTGGCGCCGGCATGCCATCGTGCTACCCCGGTTGGAATACTGGCAAGCGATGTCGGGAGCGCCTTACACGTCCCCGCTGGCGCAAGCGCTGGCCACCGACGTGCTCGCCCGGTTCGAGCGCTACGTGCGGATCGACACCCAGTCCCGGCGCGATCGGGTCGGCTCGCCGAGCACCTCGGGTCAGCTCGAGCTCGGAGGGCTGCTACTGGGCGAGCTGAAGGCGCTGGGGGTGAGCGACGCCGCGCTCGATGAGCATGGATATGTGACCGCGACGCTGGCCTGCACCCACGACGAGGGCCCGGTGATCGGCGTGCTCGCACACCTCGACACGAGCCCCGACGTCTCCGGCACGGGCGTCGAGCCGATCGTCCACCGCGATTACGACGGCGGCGTGATCTCGCTGCCGCGGGGCCCCCGGCTCGACCCGGCAGCGATGCCCGAGCTGCACGGCAAGCGCGGTCACGACATCGTCACCTCCAGCGGCGACACGCTGCTCGGCGCCGACGACAAGGCGGGCGTCGCGGCGATCATGGCGGCGGTCGCGTATCTGACCGCCCACCCCGAGTCGCCGAGGCCAACGCTGCGAATCGCCTTCACCCCCGACGAGGAGATCGGCGAGGGTGCCACGCTGTTCGATCTCGAGCGCTTCGGCGCGGAGTGCGCCTACACGATCGATGGCTCGGAGCTGGGCGAGCTGCAGGATGAGACCTTCAGCGCCTATGAAGCGATCGTCACGATCGAAGGCGTGGAGGTTCATCCAGGCCAAGCGACCGGCAAGCTGGTCAACGCGCTTCGCCTGGCAGCACGGATCGTGGCGGCGCTTCCGCTCGAGCGCCTCACCCCAGAGACCACCTCGGGCCGGGAGGGTTTCATCCACCCCTACGAGCTGACCGCGACCGCGGGCCGGGCCCAGATCAGGTTCATCCTGCGTGACTTCGACGAGGACCGGCTCGAGCAACACGCCGAACTGCTGGAGCGGACCACGCGCGAGATCGTGGGCTCCGAGCCGCGGGCCGAGCTCCAGTACGAGCTGCGCCGGCAGTACACGAACATGCGGCGCGTCCTGGAATCCGTCCCGCACGTGGTTGCCGCGGCGGAGGCCGCGATCCGAGCCGAGGGGATCGAGCCCCGCAGGGCACCGATCAGAGGCGGCACCGACGGCTCGCTGCTGAGCGAGATGGGTCTGCCGACGCCGAACATCTTCACGGGCGGCCACGAGTACCACTCGACGCGCGAGTGGGTCTCGGTGCAGGACATGGCCGCCGCGGCGGCGACCGTGGTCCGGCTGGCGGAGGTATGGGCCCGCGCTGAGCGCACCGGTGGCGCCCAGGTCAGCGAGTAGGCTCTCCGCCGTGCACGCTACCTCAGCGGCGTCGCTGGCTTCGCTCGATGGCGAGCTGATGCCCGCCGGCGAGGCGCTGATTCCCGCGACCGACGAGGGCCTGCTGCGAGGCGATGGCGCGTTCGAGGTGATCCGGGTCTACGAGGGAAGACCGTTCGCACTCGAGGAGCACCTCGCTCGACTGGAGCGCTCGGCGGCCAACCTGCGGCTGCCGCTGGATCTCGAGGCCGTCCGCTCCGATGCGCACCGGCTGCTGGCGCAGGCGGGCTCGGGTCCTGAGCACGAGCTGCTGCGGATCGTGCTCACGCGAGGCGGCCGGCGGCTGTTGCTGACCGAGGCGCTGCCTCCCACCCCGGAACGAGTTCGGCTCGTATCGATCACCTACGCCCCGACCCGGATCCTGGATGGGATCAAGTCGCTGTCCTACGCCGCGAACATGCTTGCCAGCCGCCTCGCGCGCGAGCGCGGATTCGACGAGGCGCTGCTCGTCACCCCTCATGGCCGCGTGCTGGAAGCGGCGACGAGCTCGATTTTCTGGGTCCAGGGAGGGATCGTGCTGACGCCCCCGCTGGAGGATCACATCCTCGCTTCGATCACGCGCGCGGCGGTGATCGAGCTCACCAGCGCGCAGGAGCGGCCGTGCACGCTCGAGGACCTGGCGCTCGCCGACGAGGCGTTCCTCGCCTCGACCACGCGCGAGGTCCAGCCGGTCGCCGCGATCGACGAGCACTCGTTCGAAGGCGCCGGTCCGGTCACCGAGCGAGCGATGGCCGCGCTGAGTGCCCGGATACGGTCGGAGCTTGGCCCCTGAGGTTTCTGACCGTAATCGGGAACCGACCGCAGTTCATCAAGGCGGCAGCCGTGTCGCCCCGCCTGCGAGCCGTTCACCAGGAGCTGTTGGTCCACACCGGCCAGCACTACGACGACTCCCTCTCCGGGGTGTTCTTCGCCGAGCTGGGCTTGCCGGCGCCCGACCACCAGCTCGGCGTGGGCGGCGGATCGAACAGCTCGCAAACCGCCAGGATGCTCGCCGCGCTGGAGCCGCTGATCCGCGCTCAGCCGCCTGACGGGGTGCTCGTCTACGGGGACACGAACTCGACCTTGGCGGGAGCGCTCGCGGGGGCGCAAGCGGGCGTGCCCGTGGCGCACGTCGAGGCGGGAATGCGATCGTTCGATCGCGCCATGCCGGAGGAGCTCAACCGCGTGCTCGCCGACCACGCCAGCGAGTTGCTGCTGTGCTCCTCGGAGCTGGCGGTCGAGAACCTGCGACGGGAGGCCGTCGCCGGAAGGGTGGAGCTGGTCGGCGACGTGATGGTCGACGTCGCACTGAGCGCGCAGCCACGCGTCCGTGACCGGCTGGAGCTGCTCGAGCCGTTCGGCGTTTCTCCCGGCGATTACCTGCTCGTAACCGCTCATCGCGCCGGCAACGTCGATCACCTGGGACGCCTGGAAGCGCTCGTCGAGCTGGTGCTGGCGCTCCCCGGGAGCGTCGTGCTGCCGTTGCACCCCCGGACCGCCGAGCGGCTGGCTCGCTTCGGCCTGCGCGAGCGCCTCGAGCATGCCGAGCGGCTGATCCTGACGGCGCCGCTCGGCTATCTGCAACTGACGGCGCTGCTATGCAACGCGCGGGGGGTGCTGACCGACTCCGGTGGCCTTCAGAAGGAGGCCTACCTCGCTGGCGTCCCGTGCGTCACGCTGCGCACCAGCACCGAGTGGCAAGAGACCGTGCAGCACGGCTGGAACACGCTCGTAGACCTCGACCGCGCGGCGGCGTTGGCCGCGCTCGAGCGCGCGGCGCCCGCCGATCGTCCC
>JAFAZB010000081.1 GCA_019240015.1 Solirubrobacterales bacterium | reverse complement strand
CTGGGCGCCTTGGTGCGGACCTTGTCGGATGGTCGCGCCGGTGGTGGAGGAAATCGCCAAGGAGCGCGCCGACGAGCTCAAGGTCGTCAAGCTGAACACTGACGAGAACCAGAACACCGCGGTGCAGTTCAACGTGATGTCGATCCCGACGCTGATCCTGTTCCGCCACGGTCAGCCGGTCAAGACCGTGATCGGCGCGTATCCGAAGCGGCGCCTCGAGAGCGAGCTCGAGCCCGCGCTGGCGTAAGGCCTGCGCGGCGCCGCCGTCGCGTTCGCCCCCCGGCGAGCGTCGCGCGGCGAGCGATCCGCGCCCCGGCGAGCGTCGCGCCCCGGCGAGCGATCCGCGCCCCGGCGAGGATCACAATCCACTCACTGGTCCGGCCTCAGCCGGGGGTCTGCGCGATGAGCACGGCATAACCGTCGCCCACGCACACACCCCCGGCGCGAGCAGGAGCAGAGTGCATGTTGTGATGATGCGCGCGCGGGGGGCGCGGGGGGCGCGGGGGGCGCCCGGGGGGCGCGCAGAGGCGCGCGCGGGGCGGCGGAGGCTAATAGCGGCCCGCCGTCTGGGCTGCGCCCTCGCGCCCCGGCCCGCCGTCTGGGCTGCGACCTCGCGCCCCCGCGCCAAGCGACAGCGCGGCCGCCGGGCCCGCCTCGCCCCTACGCCAGCGCCACGCCCACGCGCAGCGTCCGCCCGTCGACAGTCACCGGCTCGATACCGTCGACCGACTCGTAGCTGACCCGAACCGCCAGTGTCTCGCCCGCGATGTAGCGCTCGTGGGCGCGGGTCGCCGCGACCAGCTCGGTGTCGCCGTCGAGCGTCAGCTCGATCCGGTCGGTCACCTCGAGGCCCGCGTCGCGGCGTGCGGCCTGGATCGCGTGGACGATCTCCCGCGCCCAGCCCTCGACGCGCAGCTCGTCGTCGATCTCGAGCGTCAGCGCGACCGCATGGGAGCCTTCGCGCTCCACCTGATAGCCGGCCAGGGGCCGCATCGAGACCAGCAGCTCGTCGGGCCCGAGCTCGTGATCCTGCCCGCCGACCGAAATCCCGACCTTCTCGCCGCTGCGCAGGGCGGACACGACATGAGCGGGCTCGAGACCCGCCACGGCGGCCGCCACCAGCGGCATCTGCTTGCCGAACCGCGGCCCCAGGCTGCGGTAGTTGGGCTTCACCTCGACCTGCCCCAGCTCGTCCGCCTCGGAGACGAACCGCACTTCCCGCACGTTGAGCTCGTCGCGCACGAGCGGCGCCAGCCGTTCGATCGCGATCCGCTCGCCGCCGGTGGCCACGACCACCGCCGCGCGCAGCGGCTGTCTTACCTTGAGCTGCGCCTGGCCGCGCGCCGCGAGTCCGAGCCGCACGGTCTCGCGTGCCACCGCCATCGCCTGCTCGAGCTCCCGGTCGCGCTCGCCCGGCACGGGAAAGTCGCGCAGGTGCACGCTCGGCTCGGTGCCGTCGAGGTTGTCGTAGATCTCGTCGGCGAGGAACGGGCAAAACGGCGCCAGCAGATGGGCGACCCTCACCAGGCATGTGCGCAGCGTCGCGAACGCGGCCGGGTCGCCGTCCCAGAACCTGCGCCGGGACCGGCGCACGTACCAGTTCGAGAGCTCGTCGACCAGCGACTGGATCGCGCGACCGGCCGAGGTGGCGTCGAAGTCCTCCAGGCGCCCTCGCACCGTCTCCACGGTGGACTCGAGCCGGGACAGCGCCCACCGATCGAGCTCGGTGCGCTGCTGGGGCGGTTCGATCTCGCGCGCGACGCCGTTGGCGTTCGCGTACAGGACGTAGAAGCCGTAGGTATTCCACAGCTGGAGCAGAAACCGCCGGACCGCCTCGCCGATCGTGTCCAGCGAGAATCGATATCCGTCCCAGGGCTGCTTCGAGGTGAAGAAGTACCAGCGCAGCGCGTCGGCGCCGTAGCGGTCGATCACCTCGGATGGCTCAACCGAGTTACCGAGCGATTTCGACATCTTGCGTCCCTGCTCGTCGAGGATCAGGCCCAGGCAGACCACGTTGCGGTAGGGCGACTGGTCGAACAGGAGCGTCGAGATCGCTATCAGCGAGTAGAACCAGCCGCGGGTCTGGTCGAGCGCCTCGCAGATGAAGTCGGCGGGGAACCGCTCCTGGAAGTGCTTGCTGCCGGTATGCGGGGCGTGATATTGAGCAAATGGCATCGAGCCTGAGTCAAACCACACGTCGATCACCTCGGGCACCCGCCGCATCTCGGCGCCGCACTCCTGACATGGAAACGTGATCTCGTCGACGAATGGCCGGTGCGGATCCGCCAGCGCTGCGCCGGAGAGCTCCTGCAACTCGGCAATCGAGCCGATCACTCGCACGTGTGCACCCGAGCAGTGCCAGACCGGCAGCGGCGTGCCCCAGTAGCGCTCGCGCGACAGCGCCCAGTCGACGTTGCCTTCGAGCCAGTTCCCGAACCTCCCTCGCTTGACATGGTCCGGGTACCAGTTGACGGTTTCGTTCGCGGCGAGCAGCCGGTCCTTGCGTTGACTCGTAGCGATGTACCAGGAGGGCTTCGCGTAGTAGAGCAGCGGCGTGCCGCAGCGCCAGCAGTGCGGGTATGAGTGCTCGTAGGTCTCGGCGCGCAGCAGCCGTCCGCGCGA
>JAFAZB010000069.1 GCA_019240015.1 Solirubrobacterales bacterium | reverse complement strand
CACGGCGCGCCAGGCCTGTTGGAGGTCGGGCTGGCTGCCGGCCGCGGCGTCGAGGCTCACGGTCAAGGTGGGCTGCCCGGATCCCACCGTGTACACCGGGAAGCTGTACTGGTTGGTGTTGAAGAACGGGCCGTAGTGCGACACCTGGGCGTCGAGCTGCGCGACGTAGCTGGACGAGTTCGAATCAAGCGCCGCGGTGGCGGGCACGGGCGCGTTCCAGACCGAGCTGGCGGCGAACAAGGGCGCCGCGGTGCGGTTGCCGGCATGGACTCCGCGGGGCCCGGACCCGCCCGATTGGGCAATCACGATCACCGCTGCGACCACGGCCGCCGCTGCGAGCGCCACAGCCATCCAGCCGAACGGCCGCCCTCTGTTATGCCCGCCCTGGACCAACGGACCCGATCATAGTGCCTCGCAGCTGCCGGTCGTCGAAGCGTCAGACGGTCGGGCGGTCGCTGGTACCGTGACCCGACCGATGGAATCGTCGATCGCGACACTCGCCTGGACACAAGCGCCCGCTGCGGCTCCCACCCGCACGCGATGGCTGATCCTGGAGCCGGCGCTGTGGCTCAGCGCGACGATCAGCGCGACGATGTTCTCGGGCAATTGGGGTCTGCTCGGCGTACCGATCCCGCTCGACCGGGTGTGCTTCGGCCTGACCTTCGCGACCTTGGCGCTACGGACCCCGCTCGACGCGAGCTTCCGGCTCAGGCTGCGCCCGGTCCACGTAGCGATGGGCCTGGCGCTCGCCTACGTGATCGTGAGTGCGGCCGTGAGCGGCACGCTCAGGAGCCACGACGGCTTGTTTGCGCTGCTCGACCGATTCGGGCTGGTGCCGTTCGTGGCCTTCACGATCGCGCCCGTGGTCTTCAGGACTCGTCGAGAACGGACGGTCCTGCTGGTAGTCCTCGCGATCAGCGGGGCCTACCTGGGTTTGACAGCACTGTTTGAGACGGTGGGGCTCCACGCGCTGGTGTTCCCCAAGTACATCCTCGACCCGAATGTCGGCATCCACGCCGGACGGGCACGCGGACCGTTCGCGGAGGCATCCGCCAACGGCATGGCGCTCTGGGTGTGCGTCGTGGCCTGTGCGCTGCTGGCGGCACGGGTCCGAGCGACCTCGACGCGCTGGTTTGTGCTGCTGATCGCGCTGCTCTCGCTCGGCGGCGTCTTCTTCACGCTCACCCGGGCGATCTGGTTCGGCGCGGCGATTGGCGGAGCCGTGACCCTCGCCACCTACCGGCCGCTGCGCAAGTACCTGCTTGCGGCGACGCTGGTGGGAGCGGCGGTCGTGACCGTCGCGCTCGTGAGCATCCCCGGCCTCGCGAGCTCGGTCCAGCAGCGGGCGTCGACGGATGCGACCGTGTGGCCTCGATACAACCTCAACAATGCGGCCGTCAACATGGCCGAGGCCCATCCGCTGTTCGGCGTTGGGTGGGACCGGTTCACCGCCGTCGCCGATCACTACTACCAGCTCGGAAAGACCTATCCGCTCGTCACCTCGACCGCGGTTCACAACGTCTACCTGTCGAATCTGGCCGAGCTCGGCCTGATCGGCGTGACGCTTTGGCTTGCGGCCCTGGTGCTGGGCCTGGGAGGCGCGCTGTTCAGGCGTGCTCCACCCGAGTTGCGGCGTTGGCAGTACGGTCTGACGGCGATCGTGATCGAGTGGGCGGTCTGCGCGAGCTTCGGCCCGCTGGCGTTCGCGTTCGCGAACACCTCGCTCTGGGTGTGGGCGGGGATCGTGTACGGCCCGACCGCGTGTCCGCTCGTGTTGAAGTCGAGGGCAATCCGCGCGGCCGCGAGCGTCAACGGGGGCGAGCGAGCCGCCCGGGCGAGCGCCTGATAGCCCTCAGGTGGCTCTCAGCAGCCTGCGGCGGCGCCGGGCCGCCAACGCCACCGCGAGGCCGGAGCCGATCACGCATCCGACGACCGCGCCGCCGAAGCCCGCGATCTCGGCCGTTTGCTTGCGGTTGCTCGTGGCGGCGCCCGCGGGCGTCAGCACCACCAACGTGCCGGCGTCGGTCGTATTGGTGATCGCCGCGATGTATAGCTGCTGGCTGGCGTTGGCCTGTAGCTGCGCGGACGCGGCCCGTTCCTCCAGGCCAGATAACTGCGCCTGCTGCGCGCGGGTCGGACTCGGGCCGAAGCGCACCCTCAGCTGCCCCACACGGGAGGCAAGCTGACTGGCCTGGACGCTCTGCTTCATGTATTCGCTCAACGCCCCGCCGGCATCCGGCGGGGTGGTCTGCGAGTGGGCGTAGTTGACGATCTCCCGCGTTGCGGCGAGCACGATGCTGCGTGCGTCGACGGCGCTCGAACCAGTCCCGTCGATCCGGAACACCGGGTTGTTGGGGATGTTGGCCGCGGTCAGGTGCGATGACACGTAGTCGGGCGTCTGGCCGATGTCGCGGGCGACGGGGGCCTGGATCTTGGTCGTCTGCACGATCCGCGCGTAAGCCTCCGCAAGCGTCTGTGAGGCCTCCACGTAACCCGGGATCGCTTGAGCTTGCGCGTCGAGGCTGCCCGCGTTCAGTTCTGCCTCGGAGGTGAACACAGGGGGCCGGCTGACCCCGATCGCGACTCCGGCGACCGCGGCCATGATCGTGGCCAGCAGAATCAGCCACCAGCGTCTCGCCAGCGCCTCGCCGACCGTCACCGGAGCGAATCTCCCCGGTGGCCAGGGAGCGCTGACCGGGATCTCCGCGCGAAGCGGCCTTACCCGCTGGGCATCGTCAGGGCCGTTGAATCGATCGTCGTCGGGAACGGATTGCATGATTGTTGGACCCGCGGGGACATGCGGCGTACAGAACCCTGCTGCGTCTCGGCCGCCCCAGGATACTGCCCGCGGCCGGACTTTCAGGCAGTTGGGAGCGGCGGTGCATCTGCGCTCGCTACCGTCTCGGGGCGTGCTGCCGCTGCTCGCCGGC
>JAFAZB010000042.1 GCA_019240015.1 Solirubrobacterales bacterium | reverse complement strand
ATCCCCAGCATCGACGTCCCGGTGGCGCGACTCTCGGGCGGACAGCGCCAGGCGATCGCGGTCGCGCGCACGGTTTCCTCCGAGGCCGACATCCTGCTGCTCGACGAGCCGCTCGCCGCGATGGGCGCCAAGGAGGGGGGGATGATCCTCGACCTGATCGCGCGCCTCAAGCAGGAGGGCAACGTCTCGATCATCATGATCCTCCACAACTACGTGCACGTTTTCCAGGCGTGCGACCGGGTGAGCCTGATCCAGGACGGGGTGATCAGCCTCGACAAGCCGACCTCCGAAACCTCGGTCGAGGAGCTGACCGAGATCGTCGTGGAGGAGTACCGCCGCGCCCGGATGGCCGCGAGCGGCAACGGCGCGGGCGCCACCGGGGACGATTCCCAACGCGCGAGGTGAGCGAGCCCGCCTACGCGATCGGGGTCGACTTCGGGACCGAGTCGGGCCGCGTCGTCCTGCTCGACCTCGAGCAGGCGCAGGACGTCGCGACGAGCGTGTTGCGCTACCCGAGCGCGGTGATCGACCAGAAGCTGCCCTCGACCGGCGAACGGCTGCCACACGACTACGCGCTGCAGGATCCCGACGACTGGCTGAGGGTTCTGGAGCGCGGGATCCCCGAGGTGCTGAAGGAGAGCCGCGTCGACGCCGCGCAGGTGGTTGGGCTCGGGATCGACTTCACGTCGTGCACCGTGCTGCCCACCACGGGCGACGGCACGGCACTCTGCACGCTCGAGCAGTGGCGCGAGCGCAAGCAGGCCTGGCCGAAGCTGTGGAAGCATCATGCCGCCCAGCCGGTGGCCGACCGGCTCAACGAGGTCGCGCTCGAGCGGGGCGAGGACTTCCTGGCGCGCTACGGCGGACGGATCTCATCGGAGTGGTACTTCCCGAAGCTGATCGAAGTGTGGCTCGAGGACCGCGAGGTCTACGACGCCGCCGACCGGTACATCGAGGCGACCGATTGGATCGTCTGGTGGCTCACGGGCGCCGAGTGCCGCCAGACCGCCACCGCCGGCTTCAAGGCGATGTGGTCACCCGAGGAAGGCCTTCCTCCGACCGACTACTTCACCTCCGCGTACCCCGGCTTCGACAAGCCCGGCGAGAAGCTGGGCGAGAACTTCGTCCCGCTCGGCTCCCGCGCCGGCACGCTCCGAGCCGAGGTGGCCAAGAAGCTGAAGCTGTCCGAGTCCACGGCGGTGGCCGTCGGCAACGTGGACGCCTGGGTATCGCTTCCGGGGGTCGGGGTGGAGGACCCGGGCACGTATGTGATCGTGATCGGGACCTCGATCTGCGACATGATCGTCCATCCCGAGGAGACGCGGCTGCCCGGGATCACGGGGGTGGTCAAGGACGGAATCCTCCCCGGCATGTACGGCTACGAGGCGGGTCAGGCGGCGGTGGGCGACATGCTGGCCTGGTTCGTGGAGAAGCTCGCGCAGGACCCGGACAGCTACGGCCAGCTCGAGAAGGCCGCCGCCAGGTTGGCGCCGGGGGAGACCGGGTTGGTGGCGCTCGATTGGTGGAACGGCAATCGCACGATCCTGGCCGACGCGGACCTGACGGGTGCCATCTTCGGGCTCACCCTGCAGACCACGCGCGCGGAGATCTACCGCGCGCTGCTCGAATCGATCGCGTTCGGGAGCCGCCGGATCATGGACAACTTCGAGGAGCATGGCCTCGTGCTGTCGGAGATCGTGGCCTGTGGGGGGATCGCGGAACGGAGCCCGCTGATGATGCAGCTGCTGGCTGATACCAGCGGCCGCCCGGTCCACGTGCCCGAGGTGAATGAGATCCCGGCCCGGGGCGCCGCGCTGTTCGGGGCGGTGGCGGCCGGCGTGTTCGACGACATTCGCTCGGCGATCGAGGCCACCCGCCCCAAGAAGGTCCGCACCTACGAGCCTGACCTCGAGGCGAAGAAGACCTACGACCGCGTGTACGAGATCTACCGGACCCTGTACGAGTTCCTCGGCCGGTCCGACGCGCGGCTGCTGCACGAGCTGAAGTGGATCGGGACCGAAAGGAGGGGATCGTGAGCGAGCGGCCCCGGATCGGATTGCTGGGGATCATGCAGGAGCTCTACGACGACATGATCCCGGGGATCACCGAGCACCAGGCGCAGTACGCGAGCTCGGTCGCGCAGCGGCTCGAGCCGGTCGCCGAGGTGCTGTTCCCGCGTCCGGCGCGCAATCGTGAAGACATCGAGCAGATCGCCCGAGAGCTGCACGCAGAGAGCGTCGACGGGATCATGATCGTGATGCTCACCTACGGGCCGGCGATGCGGACCGTGCGTGCGCTGCTCGAATCATCGGTCCCGGTGCTGCTGGCCAACATCCAGCCCGAGCGCTCGGTGACCGCCACCTGGGACATGGACGACCTGACGTACAACCAGGGGATCCACGGGGCCCAGGACCAGGCCAACGCGCTGCTGCGCACGGGGGTCGCGTTCTCCGTCATCACCGGTGACTGGCGCTCGGCGGAGTTCGAGCAGTCAGTCGCGGATTGGGCGCGAGCCGCGCAGTCGGTCAGCGCGCTGCGGCGCACCCGGATCGCGCTGCTCGGCTACCCGATGAACGGCATGGGCGACATCCTGTACGACCCGCCGGCGCTGTTGCGGCGGATCGGACCGATGATCGTCAGCGAGGACCTGGGTGCGCTCGTGCGGCGGATCGAGGCGGTTCCCGCCGAGCAGGTCGAGGCCGTGCTCGAGCGCCACGCCGAGCTGTTCGAGATCGCGTCCGAGCTTCCGCGCGCCCGTCATGCCTACGCGGTCCAGCTGGAGGTGGCGATCCGCCAGCTGCTCGAGGAGAAGGGCTACGCCGGGTTCTCGTTTCACTTCGACTCGATCGGTGGCGACGGGCGCTTCCAGCAGCTGCCGCTGCTAGCCGCCTCGGACCTGATGGCCGACGGGTACGGCTACGCGGCCGAGGGTGACACCAACACCGCGTCGCTGATGTGCGCCGCCCAGACGATGATCGGGGACACCCACTTCAGCGAGATGTACGCGATGGACTGGGAGCTCGACTCGGTGCTGATCAGCCACATGGGGGAGGGGAACTGGAGGCTCGCCCGTACCGACCGGCCGGTCCGGCTGATCGACCGCGAGCTCGGCATCGGGGGCCTCGACAACCCGCCGACGCCGGTCTTCTCGGCCCAGCCGGGGATCGCCACGACCGCGGCGCTGGTGGCGCTGGAGGGCGAGTACTACCGGCTGCTGGTGAGCCGGGGGGAGGTGCTCGACACCCCCGAGCTGCCGAAGGTCGAGATGCACTATTTCCACTTCCGCCCCGACGCCGGGATGGAGCCGTTCATGGACCAGTGGCTGCGCAACGGCGGTCCGCACCACTTCGTCACCAACCTGGGAGACCACGTGATGCGCTGGCGCAGGTGGGCGGAGCTGCTTGACCTCGAGTACGTTGAGATCTGAAGCCATGAGCGAGTCGCTGGTGACACAGGTCCTGGACGCCAACCGCGCGCTGCCAGCGCACGGCCTGGTCACGCTCACCTGGGGCAACGTGAGCGCGATCGACCGCGACCAGGGCGTGGTTGCGATCAAGCCCAGCGGCGTCGACTATGACGAGCTGAGCGCGGAGGACATCGTGCTGCTGGACCTCGAAGGAGACGTGGTCGAGGGCGAGCGGCGACCCTCCACCGACGCCCCAACCCACCTGGCGCTGTACCGCGCCTTCGAGGAGATCGGGGCGGTCGTCCACACACACTCCACCTGGGCGACCGCGTGGGCTCAGGCCGAGCGCGAGATCCCGCTGCTCGGCACCACGCACGCCGACCTCTCCGCCCACGCGATCCCGCTCACCCGCCAGCTGACCGACGAGGAGATTGACGAGGACTATGAGGGGGCCACCGGCACGGTGCTGATCGAGACGCTCGCGGAGCACGGCCCGGCCGAGCTGCCATGCGCGCTGGTGCGTGGTCACGCGCCGTTCTGCTGGGGCGCGACCGCGGACAAGGCGGTGCAGAACGCGGTCACGCTGGAGGAGGTCGCTCGGATCGCGCTGCTCACGACGGTGCTCGATGCCGACGCCGGGCCGCTCGCCGCGGCAGTGCGCGAGAAGCACTTCCAGCGCAAGCACGGGCCGAACGCGTACTACGGACAGTCGTGAGCGGGACTGAAGACGGCCTGCGGGCCGCCGAGCAGAAGATGCGACGCAGCGGCCAGCCCGAGGAGGCGGTGCGGGCGTTTGCGAGCGCCTACGAGCGACTGGTCGCGGGCGAGACGGGGCTGCTGCCCAGCGATGAGCTCGAGCCCGCCGAAGGGGTCCGTGCGCTCGATGAGCTGTCGGGCTCCGAAGACGGCCGGGGGCTCGAGAAGGTTGCGGCGATCAAGCTCAACGGCGGGCTGGCGACCACGATGGGGCTCCAGCAGCCCAAGTCGTTGGTCAAGGCGCGCGAGGACCGCTCGTTCCTGGAGATCATCATCGGCCAGACGCTGGCGCTGCGCGAGTTGCACCGCGTTCGGCTGCCGCTGGTGCTGATGAACAGCGAGGTAACGCGCGAGCGGACGCTCGCCGCGCTCGCCGAGCATCCCGAGCTCGAAGTGCAGGGCATCCCGCCCGACTTCATGCAGAGCATGATCCCCAAGCTCGAGGCGGATTCGCTGGCGCCGATCGAGTGGCCGGACGATCCGTCGCTCGAGTGGTGTCCGCCGGGCCACGGAGACATCTACGGCGCGCTGCGCAGCTCCGGGATGTTGGAGGCGCTGCTGGAGCACGGGTTCGAGCACGCGATGATCTCCAACTCAGACAACCTGGGCGCGACGCTCGATCCCCGGATCGCCGCGTTCGTGGCCGCCGAGCGGATTCCGTTCCTGATGGAGGTGGTCCAGGGCACCGAGGCCGACCGCAAGGGAGGGCACATCGCCAGCCGCCGCGAGGACGGCCAACTGGTGCTCCGAGAGGTCGCACAAACTCCCGAAGAGGACGAGGAATCGTTTCGGGACTATCGCCGGTGGCGTTACTACAACACCAACAACCTGTGGGTGGATCTACGGGCGCTCGCGGACCGGCTGGAGCGCTCGGACGGGGTGTTGGAGCTGCCGCTGATCGTCAACCGCAAGACCGTCGATCCGCGGGACTCCTCCTCGCCGGCGGTAGTGCAGCTGGAGAGCGCGATGGGAGCGGCGATCGGCAGCTTCCCGAAAGCACGGTTGCTGTGCGTTCCCCGCAGCCGGTTCGTGCCGGTGAAGACCACCGACGACCTGCTGGTGCTCCGCTCGGACGTGTACACGATCTCCGACGACGTGCAGGTGCAGCCGATCCCGGAGCGAGAGGGACGGCTTCCGTATGTCGAGCTCGACTCGCGCTTCTACAAGCTGCTGGACGGGTTCGAGGATCGATTCCCGGACGGACCGCCCTCGCTGCGCGAGGCCGAGCGGCTGGTGGTGGAGGGGGACGTGACCTTCGGGGAGGGGGTGGTGGTCAAGGGATCGGTGCAGATCGAAACCCGGGAGCCCACTCGGATCGAGCCGGAGACGGTGCTGAGCGGCTGACACGACGGCGGCTCCTGGCATCCTCCGGGAGGTGCGACGCGACTCCTGGCACAGAATCGGCCACGGCGGCGCCAGCGGGCTCCTGCCGGGCAACACGCTGGCATCGTTCGAGCTGGCGCGGGAGATCGGCATCGACATGGTCGAGTTCGACGTGCGGGCGTGGCGCGGTGAGCTGGTGCTCGCCCATACCGTGCTCCATGCTCGCCGCGGCGACAGCGTCCGCCTCCAGGACGCGCTGGCCCACCTTGCGGGGCGGCGCTTCGCCGAGATCGGGGTGAACATCGATCTCAAGCACACGGGCTGCGAGCCCGCGTTGCTGCACTGGTTGCGCAGCAGCGGCCTGCTATCGCGGGCGCTGATCTCCTGCCAGGTCCCCGCGGCGCTCGAGCGGGTCAAGGCGCTCGAGCCCCGCGCGCGGGTGGGGATCTCGATCGGTGGCCGGCTCGCCCGCCTGAGCCGGCGCTGGCACCACTGGCGCTCGACGGTGCTGGCCGGGCTGGCAGCCGGCCGCTGGGACGCGCTGATGGCGCAGCATCGACTGGTGGACGCGGGGCTGGTCGCCGAGGTGCGCGAGCGCGATCGGCTCCTGTTCGCCTGGACGGTCAACGATCGATCGCTGATCTCGCGCCTGCGCCGGTTGGGCGTGGACGGCGTCGCGACGGCCGACCCGCGGCTGTTCGTCGAGCAGTAGGACCGGACCCCGCCCGTCGGCCCGGGCGCTCCCACCCGCGGTGCGGCGTCGTCAAGATCGCGCACTCCCCCACCCCTGGCCGGGGGGTCTGCGCGATCGTGATCGGCACGTGCGTGTTCCTGAGCACACCCTCTCGCCTCGGCGGGGGAGTGCGCGATTGTGATGACGGCGTGCGCTGGGTGGCCACTCAGGAGGGAGCGACCCGCCCGCAAGCGGCAGGTCCGGGCGGTCCCGCCCAGACGCCCCCTGCCCCGTTATCTTCCACGCTCGTGGAAGACAA
>JAFAZB010000520.1 GCA_019240015.1 Solirubrobacterales bacterium | reverse complement strand
TCACGACCGAGGCGCCCAGCAGCGCCGCCAGCGCCTGCGCGCTCTCGCGCGCGGCGCCGTCGGCGTCGGAGGCCGAGACCGCGATCGAGGCGATCGTGCCGTTGGCGCGGGTCCGCATCCCCGCCGGCGCGACCGCGACGGCCACCGGGCCGCCGTCCAGCAGTCGCTGCGCCGAGCTCCCCGGCTCGACGCGGCCCGGCGGGGTCCGGTAGTCGGACCCGAACACGATCACCGACGCCCGCTCGCGCTCGGCGAGCTTGGCCAGCCCCTCGCCGGTCGAGGGGCTGAGCACGACGTGACGCGGCACGTCGGGGTTGCCCAGCCAGCTGGCGCCCTGCTCGAGGCGGCGCTCGGCGTCGTGCTGGGCGATCTCCTCGCGGCGCGGGTCGAACTCGCTCGCGTGGCGCACGTACGCGAGTGCCAGCTTGCTGTCCCCACCGGCCAGCATCTTGCCCAGCGCCAGCGCGTCGTCGTCGTTGGCCGTCCCGTCGTAGGAGACGATGATCCCTACGCTCATGAAGAGCTGAATCCTCGGCCAGCGTCCCGGGCTGGGCATTGGCCATCGGGCCAACGATCGCGGCATTGCCCTATCCAGGCGGCGCGGGATGGTGTGGGTCGGGCCGCATGCGGCCCGACCGGCCGCGGCGCATGCGCCGCGGCCCGGCGGCGCGCATGCGCGCCGCCGTCCAGCGTGAGACGATCGATCACGATGGAGCTGTCTAGTTGCGCGTAGGGACGACGGTCAGCGCGGTGCTGCTCTCCGGGCTGGCGATTCACCATCACTTTCACGGGCCTCCGTTCGACTACGCCGGGCTGGCCGTCGCGGCCGCGGCGAGCTGGATCGGCGTTCCGGGTCCGGGCGAGCCGGTGCTGATCGCCGCGGGGGTGCTGGCCGCCAAGCACAAGCTCGACCTGGCGTCGGTACTGGTAGTGGCGTGGGGCGCCGCGACGGCCGGGGGCGTGGCAGGCTGGCTGATCGGGATGAAGGCGGGGCGGCGGGTGCTGTCGGCTCCCGGGCCGCTGCGCCAGATGCGCGCCAAGGCGCTGGCGCGAGGCGACGACGTGTTCGCGCGCTTCACGGTGGTGGCGATCCTCCTCGCCCCCTCGTGGATCGCCGGGATCCACCGCGTCAAGGCGGCGGTCTACCTCCCGACGAACGCCTTCGGCGCCGCGCTGTGGGCCGGCGGGATCGGTCTCGGGGCGTACTTCATCGGCCCGACGGTGATCGACCTGGTCGAGGACCTGGGCTGGATCACGGTGCTGGCGCTGGTGCTCTTGGTGAGCGCCGGGGCGGCCGCGGAGTGGCTCCGCCGCCGGCGCCGGGGGTAGGCGCCTACAGGCTCGAGTGTGACCAGTCGACGGTCTGCAGCGGCGGCGGGGGAAGGCCGATCTCGAGCTGGATCACGGCATGCGGAATCAAGGGCATCAGCCGCGGGTCCTTGCTCCACAGCTTGCCGTTGAAGAACGCGGTCACCTTGCCGGTGGCGCTCGCGACGCCGCCCGCGCTCAGCGATTGGTGCCAGACGTCGAAGAAGTTTCCGAGCGTGTAGATCCTGCGCAGCGGCGACTCGACGTGGATCACGCCGTCGGCAGTGTGGGTGTGCAGCCAATACAGGCAGCGGCCGCCCTCGGCTACGGGTCCGACGTTGGTCTCGACCGACTGCGAGCCGGGGATTCCGACGCCCGCAGGGATCGCGTACAGCCTGCCGTCGACCCATACCTCGAGATGGATGTGGATGTGGTAGAGCAGCTGCTCGGTGGGTCCGCACGAGATCCCGTCCACCTCACCCGATTGGGTCGTGGCCGGCGAAGCCAGGTAAGGACCCTGCTCGAGGGGCATGCCCTCGTATCCGACGCCGCTGTCCTGCTGGACCTCCGGGCTGGCGCTGGCCGTCGAGCTGCTCGCGCTGCTGGCGCTGCTCGAGCCACTCGAGCTGCTGCCACAGGCGGCGAGCCACAGCGAGCAGCCGACGGCGACGCAACTGGCGAGGCTGCGCATCTTCATCGCGCACAACGGTACTTGCAGGTCCCTGCGGGCGCGTTGATAGCTTGCCGTGTGATGTCGACCGCGCCGGCCTCCCTGCCGATGACCACTGGGCTCGAGCTGCCGGGCCGGCGCGTGAGCGAGAACCTGGGGGTGGTCTACGGGCTGGTGGTCAGGAGCATGGGGTTCGCCGGCGGCGTCACCGCCTCGTTCAAGGCGCTCCGGCGTGGCGAGATCTCGGAGTACACCCAGCTGCTGGAGGACTCGCGCCGCCACGCGATCGATCGGATGGTCGAGAACGCGCGGCTGCTCGGCGCCGAGGCGATCGTCGCGGTCAGGTTCGACTCATCGGAGATCGGACAGCAGTTCACCGAGATCGTCGCCTACGGGACGGCCGTCAAGCTGGACTGACGCGAACTGTGCTGCTCAGCGACGCGGACCGGGAGCTGCTGTTCGAGCAGCTGGGGCGCCACGCCGCCGAGGGCCGGCTGACGATCGAGGAGCTCGAGCGCCGCGTCGCCGCGATCGAGGCCGCCGAACACCGCGAGCAAGCCGCCGCGGTGATGGCCGACCTGCCGCCGCTGGCCGCGGAGCCGCCGCAGCGGCGCCTCCGCTGGGGGCGTGGCCACGGTGAAGCGGACGTGCCGTCGCCCGGCTGGCAGCCCACCGGGGAGCGCTTTCGCGACCCCCGTTCAGGCCGGGTGATGCGGGTCTGGGTGGACCCCGCCGGCGGTCGCCACTACGTGGCCGACGAGCGGGACTAGGTCAGTTGCGGCCACCGCCGAGCAGCCGCAACATGAACAGGAACACGTTGAAGATGTCGAGGAAGATCGAGGCGGCGATCGGAACCGCGCTCGCCATCTTGGCGCGGCGCAGGCGGTTGAAGTCGAAGATCGTGAACGCCCCGAAGATCGCCAGCCCCGCCACCGAGTAGATGATGTGGCCGTTGGGGATCGCCACGAACAGCCCCACGACGCCGAACGCGATCAAGCCGAGCAGCGCCCAGAACAGCGTTCGCGCCCACGAGGACAGGTCGCGGCGAGTGGCGTAGCCGTACGCCCCCATCGCGGCGACGAACGCCGCCGTCGCGCCGGCGGCCTGCCAGAGCGCCGACGGCTCGGCCTTGGCGTACACCGCGAGGGCCGGCCCGAGGGCCATCCCGAGCAGCAACCCGAGCCCGAACAGCAGGCCGATCGCGAGCTGCTCGTGGCCGCGCGAGGCGGCGATGTTGAGCCCGAAGATGCATCCGAACGCCGCGATGAAGCACACGATTGCGATGCCGCCGGTGAGGTTGCGCCCGATGTAGGCACCGAGCGCCGTGCAGCCGACCGTCAGCGCCACCAGCCCCATCACTTGTCCAAACACCTCGCGCGCGCGGTCACGCGTGAGCGTGGTGCCGCCTGAGACGGCGGCCAGTTCCTCGTAAGTAGGCATGCCTGAGTGCTCCCAGTTCGAAATGAGCCGCGTCATCCTAAGGACGCCCGGTGAACGGTAGCCGATGTGGCCCGCCGCGGCGAGCGCAGCGCAGGCCGTCTAACGCGGCCCGTGCTGGCCGGGCGGTGCTCCAGGTCGGGTCAGGCTGCCCCCGCGCGCGCGGCGAATGAAGTACAGCAGCAGCGTCGAGCACGCCACGGAGAGCACGATCCCGGGCACCCCGTGGCCCCAGATCAGCCAGACGACCACGCCGGCGACCAGGTTGCCGGCGAGGCCGAGCGCAATCGTCTGCAGGATCGTCATCGGGTCCGGTCCGGGCAGCGCGAGCCGTGCGAGGCCGCCCACGATCAGCCCCGAGAACGCGATCAGGATCAGGTAGACGAGCAGGCTCATCGAGTCAGCCGGCGGCCGCCGCGACGTGCTCGCCCGTCGCGACTCGCTTGACCTCCTCGGGGATCATCGGGCCCTCGCCGGCCGGATCGACGATCCCATCCTCGAGCCACAGGTAGCGGCCGGCCAGCACGCGCTGGGCGGCGGCGTGGTTCGCGTCGTCGTCGTTTGACCACAGCTCCTGGAACAGGCGCTGGGCGCGGCGCCGTGCCTGGTTGCAGAACAGCTCGGCGAGCTCGCTCGCCTCCGCGCCACGTTCGGGCTGCTCGCGCCCGATCGTGTGCGCGTAGGACGCCGCGGCGGCGATCGAGAACAGCTCGGCGCCGATGTCGACGATCCGTCCCAGGAACGCCTGCCGGTACTCGAGCTTGGCCTGCCAGCGGGTCATCGCGTAGAAGGTGCAGCGGGCCAGCCGGCGGGAGCCGCGCTCGACGTAGCGCAGCTGCCCGGCCAGCGGGCCGAACTCCTCATAGGCACGGGGATTCTGGCCTTCGCCGACCGCGAGCCGCGGCAGCCATTTGGCGTAGAAGCGCCCGGCTTGCGCCGCAGCCAGCGCCCTCGAGCGCAGATCGCCGTCCCCTTCGAGGATCGTGCCGGCCACCTGGAGATGCTGGTCGACCGCCTCGCGCGCGATCAGCAGGTGCATGATCTCGGTCGAGCCCTCGAAGATCCGGTTGATGCGCATGTCGCGCAGTACCTGCTCGGCCGGCACCGGCTTCTCGCCGCGTGCCTTCAGCGACTCGGCGGTCTCGTAGCCGCGTCCGCCCCGGACCTGGATCAGCGCGTCGATCACCTGCCAGCCGAGCTCCGAGGCGTACAGCTTCGCCAGCGCGGCCTCGATCCGGATGTCGGTTGCCTTGTTGTCGGCCAGGCGGCTGGCCACGTCGAGCATCGCCTCGAGGCCGAACGCGCTGCCCGCGATGAAGGCGATCCGCTGGGCGACCGCGTCGTGCTCGCCGATCGGCCGCCCCCACTGCACGCGCTCGCGCGACCACTCGCGCGCGACCTTGGTCGCCCACTTGGCGGTACCGACGCAGATCGCGGGCAGCGCCAGGCGTCCGGTGTTGAGCGTGCTGAGCGCGATCTTCAACCCCTCGCCCTCGCGCCCGATCAGGTTCTCGCCCGGCACGAACACGTTCTCCAGCCGCGTGACTGAGTTCTCGATCCCGCGCAGGCCCATGAACGCGTTGCGGTGCTCGACCGTGACCCCGTCGCTGTCGTAGGGGAGCACGAACGCGCTGATCCCGCCGCGGTGGCCATCGCCCTGCGGCACCTGGGCCATCACCACGACGATGTCGGCGATCGCGCCGTTGGTCGCCCACAGCTTGCGCCCGTTGAGCAGATAGCCGTCCTCGATGGGCGTGGCGGTCGCCGCGATCCGCGCGGGGTCCGAGCCCACGTCGGGCTCGGTCAACAGGAACGCGCTGACGTGGTCCTTGGCGACCAGCGGCAGCCACTTGCGCTGCTGGCGCTCGCTCCCGAACATCCGCAGCGGCTCGGCCACCCCGATCGACTGGTGGGCGCTGAGCAGCGTCGAGATCGCGGCGTGCCACACGCCGGCCAGCGCCAGCGCCTTGTTGTAGTAGACCTGCGAGAGACCAAGCCCGCCGTGCTCCTCGGCGACCTTGATGCCGAGCGCGCCGATCCGCTTGAGCCCGTCGAGTACGTGGTCGGGGATCTTCGCATCGCGCTCGATCTGGAGGGGGTCGACTTCGCGCTCCAGGAACTCCTTGAGCGTCGCGAGGAAGCGCTCGCCCCGCTGCACCGCTTCGGGCTCGAGCTGCGGCTGGGGGTGAATCAGCTCGAGCCGGAAGCTCCCCAGGAACAGCTCTCTGCCGAAGCTCGGCAGCTTCCACTCGGCCTCCCGCGCCGCCTCGGCGACCTGGCGCGCCTGCCTCTCCGATACCTCGCTGGCCATCTCTCAGCCTCCCGGCGGGTCGCGGTCCACACGGCAGGTATACCACCGCCGCGCCGGGCGGCCGCGCGGCCCGCGTGCTACCCGGGAGCGCTCGTCAGGTAGGTGGCGCTCATGTCCTTCTCGCCGTGCTCGCGCGCGCCCTGCGCGAGCCGGTCGCGGATCGTTTCGAGCAGCGGCAGGTCCAGCCCGCGGTTCGTGGCGGCCTCCGCCATCAGCGCGGCATCCTTGGCCGCCAGCGCGAGGCTGAACATCGGCTCGAAGTTGCGCTCGCGGATCGCCTTGCCCTTGAACTGGAAGTAGGGCATGTCGAGCGGACCGCCGGTGAGCGCTTCGAACAGCAGCCCCGCGTCGAGGCCGAGGCCTTCGGTGAACGCGACCGCCTCCGCGACCCCCTCGGTGACCTGCAGCACCCACAGGTTGACCGCGAGCTTCAGCCGTGTGCCGGCGCCCGCCTCGCCGAGCCACATCGTGCGCTGTCCCACCGCGTCGAAGATCGGCGTCAGACGCTCGCGCAGCTCCTCGGGGCCGGACGCGAGCACCACCAGCTTGCCTTCCTGCGCGGGCTGCTTGGTGCCGAGCACCGGCGCATCCACGAACGAGATCCCGCGCTCGTCGGCGAGCTGCGCGCAGCGCTCGGTGCCACGCTCTCCGACGGTGCTCATCTGGACCCACATCGCCGGGGCCTGGGGCGCGGAGAACGCCCCGTACTCGCCATCCATCGCCCCGATCACCGCGTCGGCGTCGCGGAGCATCGTCACGATCATGATCGCTCCCGTGGCTGCCTCACGGGGATCGTCGAGCACCTCGACGCCGTCCTCGGTGAGTGGTCGAGCCTTCTCGGCGGTGCGGTTCCACGCCCGCACCGGGATGCCGGCCCGAGCGATGTTGCGGGCCATCGGGAAGCCCATCGTGCTGCCCGCGCCGAGCAGCGCCACGGTCTCTCTGTCGCTCATCGGGAATCATTGGTTCCCGATCCGCCGACTTCTACACCCCATGGCATCTGAGTTCAAAGGCCCAGCGGCGTGGTAGCGGCCGGGGACGCGGCAGCGGTCGAGCTGCCGGTGGCCGGCAAGACCGTGCGGATCTCGAATCCCGATCGGGTCTACTTCTCGGCTCGCGGCGAGACCAAGCTCGATCTCGCCCGCTACTACATCAGCGTCGGCGAGGGGATCGTCCGAGCGCTCGAAGGGCGGCCCTGCATGCTGCACCGCTTCCCTCGCGGCGTCGACGGCGAGAAGGTGCACCAGAAGCGACTGCCGAGCGGAGCGCCGCCGTGGGTCGACACGGTTCGGGTCGAGTTTCCGTCCGGCCGGCACGCCGACGAACTGTGCGTGACCCACCTGGCGAGCGTGATCTGGGCGGTGCAGATGTCGACGGTCGAGTTCCATCCCTGGAACGCGCGTCGCGCCGACGTGGAGCGCCCCGACGAATGGCGGATCGACCTCGACCCGATGCCGGACTGCGAGTTTGAGACCGTGCGGCGCGCGGCCCACGTCGCCCACGAGGTGCTCGGAGAGCTCGGCGCGGTCGGCTGGCCCAAGACCTCCGGCGGATCGGGCCTGCACATCTACGTGCGGATCGAGCCCGAGTGGGGCTACGGCGACGTGCGGCGCGCGGCGCTCGCGTTCGCGCGCGAGGTCGAGCGCCGCGCCCCCCAGCTCGTCACCACCACCTGGTGGCGCAAGGACCGCGAGCCGGACAAGGTGTTCCTCGACTACAACCAGAACGCACGCGACCACACGATCGCCAGCGCGTACTCGGTCCGGGGGCTCCCGGAGGCGACCGTCTCGACGCCGATCGTGTGGGAGGAGATCGACGACGTCGACCCCCGGGAGCTGACGATCGCCACCGTTCCGGCCCGGTTCGCGAGGCTCGGCGACTTGCACGCCGGGATCGACGACGCGGTCTTCTCGCTGCGGGAGCTGCTCGAGTGGGCCGAGCGCGATGGGGGCGGGGGTGGGGAGGAGGGGGAGTGAGGGCGTGGGGCCGCCCCCTTGAGGCGCTAGGCGGCTCCGTGTCAGACGGGGCCGGCGCTGACCTCGAGCGCGGCGGCGGGCTCGCCCGTGTCGTCCGGAAGCTCGGCTGAGGGCGCCGGGGCCGGGGGGCGGAACTGGCGCCGGTAGAGCGTGGCGTAGAGGCCATCGCGCTCGAGCAGCTCTCGATGGGTGCCGCGCTCGATGATCGCTCCGTGGTCGAGCACCAGGATCAGGTCGGCCGCCAGGACGGTCGAGAGCCGGTGCGCGATCACCAGCGAAGTGCGGTGCTTGAACAGCTCCGCGAGCGCGGCTTGGATCAACTGCTCGGAGAGCGTGTCGAGGTGTGCGGTCGCCTCGTCCAGGATCAGGATCCGGGGGTTCTTGAGGATCACGCGCGCGATCGCGAGCCGCTGTTTCTCGCCTCCGCTCAGCCGGTGCCCCCGCTCGCCGACGAGCGTGTCGTAGCCGTCGGGGAGCGAGCCGATGAACTCGTGCAGGTGGGCGTCGCGCGCGGCGGCGACCAGCTCGGCCTCGGATGCTTCCGGGCGGGCGTAGAGCAGGTTCTCGCGGATCGAAGCGTGGAACAGAAACGTGTCCTGGAACACGATTCCGATGTTCTCGCCCAGCGAAGCGAGCGTTGCCTCGCGGGCATCGTGGCCGTCGATCCGCACCACGCCCCGCTGTGGGTCATAGAAGCGCGGCACCAGGGCGGTGAGCGTCGTCTTGCCGGCGCCGCTCGGCCCGACCAGCGCCACCAGCTGACCAGGATCGATCTGCAGTGAGACGTCGTTCAGCGCCGGCGTCTGCGTCCCGGGGTAGGTGAACGTGACCTGCTCCAGGCTGATCGCGCCGCGCACCCCTGACAGCGGCTTGGCGTCGGGCGCGTCCTCGATCTCGGGCGGGTTGTCGATCACCTGGAACAGGCGGCGGAACAGCGCCATCGAGCCAAGCACGTTGACGTGCGTGTTGGCGAGCTGGTTGAGCGATTGGCCGAGGCGCGAGGTCAGCACGGTCGCGAACACGAACACGGTCCCCACCGAGGTGTCGTGGTGGACGACGAGGTACCCGCCGGCGAGGATCAGGAGCGCCGGCGCCGCGGCCTGCATCACATCGATCACCATCCGGAACCAGCGGGCGACCATCGCGGTCTGGATCTCCAGGCGCCTGACCTCGGCGTTGAGCGCCTGGTGGCGGGAGCGCTCTGCGCGCTGCTTTACGAACGCCTTGACCAGCAGGATCCCGGAGATGCCGAGCACTTCCTGGAGGTATGCGGTCAGCTCGGCGAGCTTCTGCTGGGTTCGCGTGCGCGCTCGATACGTGGCCCGGCCGGCGCGGCGCACCGGCAAGCTCATCAGCGGGATCAGCAGCAGCGCGACCAGCGTCAGCCGCCAGTCGAACGTCACCATCAGGATGAGCGTCGTGAGCGCGACGATCGCGGCCCGCGCCAGGCCCAGCACGGTCTCAGCGATCACGTCCTCGATCCCGGTCACGTCGTTGGTGATCCGCGACATCACGTCGCCGAATCGACGGTGGGTGAAGAAGCCAACCGATTGCCCGAGCAGGCTTCCGAACATCTGCTCGCGCAGGTCGTAGACGATGCCCTGGCTGATCGACTCGGTCAGGTAGGCCTGCGCGACGCCCAGCAGGCCGCCGCCGATCGCGGCCGCGAGCATCGCGACGACCAGCACGGCGACGTGACCGAACCCGCCGACCGGCTTGGCGAGGTAGTCGATCAGCAGCCTGAACACGACCGCCGGCGCGAGTCCCAGGGCTGACTGGCCGACGATGCACGCGAGTGCCAGCGCGCCGCTGCCCCAGTAGGGGCGAAAGTAGCCGAACACCCGTCGCAAGAGCCAGCGCTCCAGCTTGGGAGGAGCTTCCTCCTCACCCCAGTCAACCGCCATCACCGGGCCGATGCAGTACTGCGCCATCGGCGGCTACCCCGCCCTCGCGTCGATCCGCTCGCAGCACGCGACGTGCTCGGCGTTCTCAGCGAGCAGCTCGCTCGCGAGGTCGAGCATCGTGAGCACGCGCTGGTCCGCGATCCGGTTCAGCACGCTGCGATGCCGCCGCTGGGTCTCCACGAACCCGCACCACCGCAGGCACGCGAGGTGGTTTGAGACCTTCGGCTGGGGTTCGCCGAGGAGCCGTGCCAGCTCTCCGACCGACAGCTCACCCTCGCTTCGAAGCAGCTCCAGGATCCGGACCCGCAGCGGGTCGCCCAGCCCGCGGAAGTACTTCGCCACCAGGTCGCTCGCCTCGGGCGAGGCCGGGAGGCGGAACGGGCCTTCGAGCGCCGGGGCGACGGACATATCGACCCTGGTTGATATCAGAAACGACTGATGTGTGGGTGGGCCGCTGGCCGGTCGCCGTGTCGGTCAGCCAGCGCGGTCCGCAACGCACCATCGCCGCGAACGCCAGCGCCAGCGCGACCAGCAGTTCACTCCGCCCTTGCATCGTGGAACGCTGGATCCATACCCGATCGCGATCGGCTCGCGGCGATGGACGTCAGCAGGCGGACCGATGCGCCAGATCCCGTTGCGCCACGCGTAGCAAGCCGGTT
>JAFAZB010000487.1 GCA_019240015.1 Solirubrobacterales bacterium | reverse complement strand
GCTCGAGTCGATGAACGAGAGCTGCCTCAGGTCGAGGACGAACCGGCGAAAGCCGGACTCGTGAAGCTGCTCCAGCTGGCGTTGCAGGCGGTCGGCGACCGCAAGGTCGAGCTCTCCGACGGGCGCCACGCGCACGGCGTCGCGCTCCTGATAGAGCTCGATCCGGAAAGGCTCGTAGCCGGTCCCGGCCAGCGGCTCAGGCTCGAAGTGCAGCGCAGTGAGAGTGTTCTCGTGGCCGGTCATGGCTGCCGCGGAGAGGAGAAAGCTGGGGATGCAAGCGCGCGTCTAGCGCGTCGCTGAATGATCTGCATAAGGCTCCAAACGGGTCCGGCGTCGTGATCTTGCCACCGGGGTCTGGAGCGGCAGGAACAACCTGCGATCAATACGTCCTCGACGGAGTCTACTCTCCGCCGGCTCAGCTGCAAACGGCCGGCGTCGAGCTCGGCGGTCAGTGCTCGGATGTTGCGGCGGCCAGCTCGCTGGCATCCAGCTGGCTGTCGATCAGCTCGCGTGCGACCTCGCTGAGGCGGCGGTTCTTCTCGCGGGCGTGGTGGCGCAGCCGAGCAAACGCGACGTCCATCCCGATCTGGGCTCGCTCGGCGAGCATCCCGGTCGCCTGTTCGATCACCACGCGGCTTGTCAGCGCGCCCTGCAGTTGGGAGACGACATCACGCCCCTCACGCAGCGTGCGCTCCTGGATCAATGCAATCGCGGCGATATCGGCCATTCCCTGCGCCAGCGTGGCGTCCGGCTGATCGATCCGTCCCGCCTTCGAGCGAAACAGATTTAGCCCACCGATCGTGGCGCCACGCGCGCGCATCGGGAGCGCATGCACCGAGCGAACCCCCCTCCGCACGGCCGCCGGCGCGAACACGGGCCACCGCGCTCGGTCATCGTCGAGATTCTCGCTGAACACCGTCCGCCCGCCCGCAACGCACTCGAAACACGGTCCTTCCTCGTTCTGGGACTGCAGCAGCTCAAGCGCCTCAGAGCGCTCGCTCGAGGACGCCATCACGCGCAGCACTCCCGCAGCGTCGGCTAGCAGGATTCCCGCCTCTGCACAGTCCAACAGCTCCACGCAGCGGCCCGCCAGCCGATGTAGAAAGTCGACCACGTCGAACTCGTCGACCATCATGTCGGCCAACTCGACGAACGTCTCGACGATCCGTTGCTCTCTACTCATCCGCTCGTCCTGGCTCCGCGCCGCCATTATGACCTCGATTGCCGTACCGCTCGACTGTCACGGTGTCTCTTCCAGTCGCAACCTGCGAGCGATTACCTCGTCGGCGATGTCGCCGAGCGGGCGCCCGGACGCGAACGCGTGCGCGCGCATCCGCACGAAAGCCTGATCCAGCGAAACATCGAGCTGGGCGGCGACGATCCCCGTCGCCCGATGGATCTGCGACCAGTGCCCCGGTTCGGAAGCCAACAGCCTGTGCAGCTGGTCCGGCGCGGCACCGGCCTGCAGCCCAAGGATCACCTGCGTTGCAGCCTCCGCCAGCAGCAGCCCGGTGGCGAGCTGGTCGGCGCTCAAGCCTCCGGACTGGTCACGATAGAGCACCAGCACTCCGATCCGGATGGCACCAAGCGCGAGCGGCAGCGCGAACACCGCCAGCACCCCAGAATCCAAGGCGGACTTCGCGAACGCCGGCCACCGACGTAGGCCGCCGTTAGTCAGATCTGGCTCGAGCACGGGCTCCCCCAGCCGCCAGGCGTCCACGCACGGCCCCTCCCCCAGCAGCAGCTGCAGCTCCTGCACCGCCGCGACGCCCGACTCTGATACCCCGGCTGTGCCGCGCAGTTCGCCATCGACGATCAGCGAAACCCCAGCCCCGCTGAGGGACAGAAGCGACACCGCTGCGCGGCACACCCGATCGAGCACCGACGGCGACCCATCCAGGTCGGCCATCGCCGCCAACACCACGCTGAGCCGATCGGTCGGCACGCATCCAAGCTACCCCGGCCACCGGTCTCCGACCCGTCGCGCGGCCACCTCTGACCGGCGAGCGGTCAGGCGCGGGCTGTAGCAAACTGCCGCTCGTGGATCACAGTCGCGCACCGCTGCTGGAGGCGCTGGCCGATTACCACCGGCTGGAGCGGTACGGCTTTACACCGCCGGCCCACCGGCAGGGCCGCGGCATCGATCCACGGGTGCTGGAGGTCATGGGGCTCGAGCCGTTCCGCGATGACGTCCTGGCCAGCGCGGGTCTCGATGATCGGACCTCGTCAGACGGATATCTCGACCAGGCTGAAGAGCTGATGGCCGACGCAGTGGGTGCCGAGCACGCGTTCTTCTCGACCTGCGGGAGCTCACTGTCGGTCAAGGCCGCGATGCTCGCCGTCGCAGGCCACGACGGGCATCTCATCCTGGGCCGCGACGTGCACAAGTCGGTGGTCGCGGGGATGATCTTCTCGGGCCTTCAACCTTGCTGGGTGCGCCCCCAGTGGGACGCGAAGCTTCACGTGGCCCACCCGCCGTCACCGGAGAGGATCGCCGAAGCCTGGGAGCGCTACCCGCACGCCGCCGGCGCACTGATCGTCAGTCCGACCCCGTACGGGACGTGCGCCGACATCAAGGCGATCGCCGAGCTCTGCCACGAGCACGACAAGCCGCTGATCGTCGATGAGGCCTGGGGCGCTCACCTGCCGTTCTGCGGTCAGCTCCCGACCTGGGCGATGGACGCCGGCGCCGACATCTGCGTGGTCAGCGTGCACAAGATGGGGGCGGGGTTCGAGCAGGGCTCGGTGTTCCACGTTCAGGGCGGCCGGATCGACTTCCCGCATCTTTCAGCCTGCGCGGACCTGCTCATGACCACTAGTCCGAACGTGTTGCTCTACACGGCGATCGATGGGTGGCGCCGCCAGATGGTCGAGCACGGGAGCGGGCTTCTGCAGTCGGCCCTCGACCTCTCGCGGCAGCTGCGATCCGAGATCGAGGGGCTCGCTGGGATGCACGTTCTCGAGGGCGAGCTCCTTGGCGCGGAGGCGTCAAACGATCTGGACCGACTGCAAGTGATGATCGACCTATCCGAGCTGCGAATCAGCGGCTATCAGGCGGCTGACTGGCTCCGTGAGCACGAGCGGCTCGACCTGCACCTGAGCGATCACGCGCGAATCGTGGCCACGATCTCGATCGCAGACGACGAGTCGACGGCCGATCGCCTGCTCCAAGCACTCGGACGGTTGATCGATGCCGCAGGCGAGCTCCCGGATCCCAAGCCGATCAAGATTCCCGACCCACCCGCACTCGAGCTGGAGACAGTCGTCCGTCCACGCGATGCGTTCTTCAGCCGATTCGAGGACGTCAAGGCCAAGGACGCCGTCGGGCGAATCGCCGCCGAACAGATCACCCCGTACCCGCCGGGCATCCCGGTCATCCTCCCGGGCGAG
>JAFAZB010000424.1 GCA_019240015.1 Solirubrobacterales bacterium | reverse complement strand
CAGGACCCCAATTCTCCGGTGCATCAGTTCCCCCGAGTTCGTTGGCGACCGCACCCTACACCGAGCGCCGGGGGAATCGCAAGGAAATCTCTCCACCTAGACTCGATTCGGTGGACCCCGCCGCCCTCGCCGAGCTCGTGAGCAACGCGCTCGCCGAAGACGTCGGCGGGGGGGACGTCACGTCGTCTGCGACGGTGCCCGAAGGGACGCGGGCCCGGGGACTGATAACCCAGAAGGCGCCGGGCGTGATCTTCGGCCTGGAGGCGGCCGAGCGGACCTTCACGGCGCTCGACCCGGACGCGGCGGTGGAGCGGCTCGCGAGCGAGGGGCGTTGGCGGGCCGGCGGCGAGGTGATGAGCGTCGCCGGCAGCGCCCAGGGGATCCTCACCGGCGAGCGGACTGCGCTGAACTTCCTACAGCGGCTGTCGGGCGTGGCGACGATGGCGGCTCGCTCGGTGGAGGCAGTGCGGGGCACCGGCACGCGAATCCTCGACACCCGCAAGACGACCCCGGGCCTGCGGGCGCTGGAGAAGGCGGCTGTCGCGGCCGGCGGCGCCGAGAACCACCGCGCGGGGCTCTACGACGCGATCCTGATCAAGGAAAACCACGCGATGCTCGCCGGAGGCGTTGGCGAGGCGGTGCGCCGCGCCCGCGCGCGAGCCCCGGAGTTGGCGCTCGAGGTGGAATGCCGCACGCTGGCGGAGGTCGAGGAGGCGCTGGAGGCGGGAGCGCCCAGGATCCTGCTCGACAACATGACGGTCGATCAGCTGCGGCTTGCCGTAGCTCACGTGGCGGGTAGGGCGGAGCTCGAGGCGAGCGGCGGCGTGACGCTGCAGACGCTGAGGGCGATCGCGAGCACCGGCGTAGACTTCATCTCGGTCGGAGCGCTGACGCACAGCGCCCCCGCCCTAGATCTCAGCCTCCGTCTGGAACCGCTTCCGTGAACCTCCCGATGCTCGGCGCCAGCGATGCGCCGCTGATGCTCGAGAACATCCCCGCGCTCCAGGACGAGGTGCGCTCGCTGGCTCGCGAGCGGGGGGCCGTGATCCTCGCCCACAACTACCAGCTGCCGGAGATCCAGGACGTCGCCGACTACGTCGGCGATTCGCTCGGCCTCTCCCAGCAGGCCGCGGCCGCGGACGCGCAGCTGATCGTCTTCTGCGGCGTTCACTTCATGGCCGAGACCGCTTCGATCCTGTGCCCGGAGAAACGGGTGTTGATCCCCGACCTCGACGCCGGCTGCACGCTGGCCGACTCGATCACCGCCTCCCAGCTGCGCGATTGGAAGGCCCGGCACCCGGGCGCGATCGTGGTCATGTACGTCAACACCACCGCCGAGGTCAAGGCCCACACCGATTACTGCTGCACCTCTGCGAACGCCGTCCAGGTGGTGCGGCACATCCTGCGCGAGCATGGCGAGCAGGCCGAGATCCTGTTCGGCCCCGACATGTTCCTGGGCGCCTACGTCGAGAAGACGGTCGGGCGCCCACTCCACGTGTGGGACGGGGAATGCCACGTGCACGCGGGGATCAAGCCCCGGGACATCGCGGCCGTGCGTGCCGCCCACCCCGGCGCCGACTTCCTGATCCATCCCGAGTGCGGTTGCTCCACCAGCGTGCTCGAGTACGTCGCCGCGGGCGACATCGACGCAGAGGGAGTGCACATGCTCTCGACCGGCGGGATGCTCGCCTACGCCCGCGAGCGGGCCGCTGGCGCCGGCGGGGCCCGGGGTGCGGGCGCGGCGATCGTGGCGACCGAGACCGGGATGCTGCATCCACTGCGCCAGCTGGCGCCGGAGGTCGAGTTCATCGCCGCCAACGAGGCCGCCCACTGCCGGTTCATGAAGCTGATCACGCTCGCCAAGCTGCGCGATTCGCTGCTGATGGACGTGCACGAGGTGAAAGTCCCGGCGGGGATCGCACGGCGGGCCCGGGTGCCGATCGAGCGGATGGTGGCGATCAGCTAGGGGAGCGCCGGGCGAGCGACTCGGGGCGCACGAGACTAGCTCACCAGGAGCAAATCTAGGCCGTGATCCGCGGCCTCCCGGACGCGCGCCAGCGAAGCGCGCTTGCGCTCGAACTCTCCCGGCGTGTAGCAGTGGACGTCGGCGGGGGCGCCCATCGCGAGCGCGTCCCAGAGCGCGGATGCCTGATAGACGCGATCCAGCCACGGCATCCCCTCGTACGCCGGTGAGACCAGCACGAGCACGAACTCGGGCCCTCGCTCGCGTTGCGGGGGCGCGCCGTGCACGTCCGCGACCCGGGCTCCCCCCAGCCGGGCCAACTCGATCGGCCAGCGATCGCCGATCCGGTCGATGTAGTTCCGGAGCTCGCGCCTGTTTAGAGCGGTGCTCAGCTCCACCCTGACGATTGTCTTGCCTGCGGCGCGCGAGCGCAACGCGGGTGGCAGATCGTTCTAGTAGCGCGCGATCGCGGCGATCATCCGGCTCTCCAAGGGCAGCGCGCGAACGTTCGGTGGGCCGTCGACGAACAGCGCGAAGGCGAGCGTGTGGTGCCCCTGGCTGTGGCAGTACCCGGCCAGGTTGGTGACGTTGTCAAGCGTGCCGGTCTTGGCCACACAGTTGCCCTGTGCGGCGGTCCGCGTAGCGATCGTCTTCACGGTGCCCTCGACCCCCACGACCGGCAGCGAGGCGGACAGGAGGTCTCCCAGCGGCGTGTGCCAGACGTCCTTGAGCAGCTCGACGACCTGGTGTGGGGAGGAGCGGTCGGACCGCGCGAGGCCGGAGCCGTCGTCGATCGTGGGGGATAGGCCATAGCCGGCGATCACGCTCGAGGTCACGCCGGCGCCGGCGGCGATGCTGCCCTGCCCCGCGAAGCGGGCGCCGAGTTGCTTGGTCAGCAGCTCGGCGAACAAGTCGTCGGAGGGCACGTTCATCAGTCGCAGCAGCACCGACACCGGCGGCGAGGCGACGCTCGCCAGTAGCTTCGCGCCGGGGGGCGTCGGGGCGGTTCGCGGGGTCGCGATCGCCCCCAGGTGCATCGCGCGCAAGGTGAGCGCCAGCTCGCGAGCGGCAAATGCGCCGGGCGACAGCCCCGGGACCGCGGAGCCGTGGTCGTAGGTGAGCGCGCTCAGCTGGCCCCCCATGTCGGGGATGTCGGGCGCATAGCCGGTGGCCGCGCCGCCGCGGAGCGAGTCGAAGATCGAGGCGTCGCCGATCACGCGCCCCGTCACGCGGCGGATTCCGCGAGCGAGCAGCTGGGTCGCGAGCTCGCTCGCGGTGGGGCCATAGCCCATCTCCCACACGCGGTTGAAGGTCTCATCGCCGAAGGTGGGGTCGCCGCCGCCGCGCAGGTACAGATCACCGTGCCAGACGCCGTGCGGGCGCAACGAACCCGTCCCCAGCACCGCGGTCTGAAAGCGGGTCGCGGGGCCGAGCTTGGCGATCAGCGCGACGCTCGTGTAGAGCTTCTCCAGCGAGGCGGGCGGACGCGCGATGCCGTCCCGCAGCGCGAACAGCTGCTGGCCGGCGCCGAGGTCGTAGACCTCGGCGCCGCTGGCGGGGCCGGCCGCCCGCAAGGCGCCGGTGAGCGCTGCCTGCAGGCGCCGCACGGCTGGAGAGGGCGCTTGTGTTGGTGCGCGCCGGGACGCCGCGGCTGTCGGCGGGACAGCGGCGGGGTGGGCGTGGTGCTTGGCCCCGCCGCAGGCGGTCAGCGCGAGCGACGCCAGGCCGAGCGCGCCGAGGCCCCGTACCGCGCTCCAGCCCGCGGGAGGCGCGCTCAGGCCGACTCGAGCTCCTCCACCGTATGCGGGCCGACGCAGGCGACGGAAAGCTGCTCGGAGACGCCGGCCGCCACCTCGGTGACCTCAGCCGAGGTGACCTGGTCGAGCAGGGCGATCGTCCTGTCGGGGTCGACTTCGTCGCGGTACAGGACCGTCTGCTGGGCGGCGTGGCGGGCCACGGCGCCGGTGTTCTCGAAGGCGATCGCACGTGCCCCGGCCGCATACGCCCGCGCGCGCTCCACCTCAGCCTCGGTGGGCCCCTGCTCGCGCAGCTCGGTGACGATCTCACGCATCCTGCGGTACGCCTCGACGCACTTGCCGGACTCGAGCCCCGCCGACAGCTGGAGCACCGGCACGTCGGCGTACGCGTGCGGGAAGGAGTGCACGGAGTACGCCAGCCCGCGCTGCTCGCGGATCTCGTCGAACAGGCGCGAGCCCATCGAGCCACCCAACAGCGTCGAGTAGATCACCAGCGCGGCGCGCTGGCGGGAGTCCGATACGTCGATCGACGGCCGGTAGGACATCCTCAGGTGAGACTGGTTGGAGTCGCGCTCGCGGACCAGCACCCGCGGGGACAGCGACGGCGCCGGTTCGTACTCGCCGGGGTCCGGCTGCGGCGCGAAGCGCCCGAACAGCTCATCGAGCTGCCCGTTCTCCCCCAGCTCGCTGAGGTTGCCGACGGCAAACGCCGCGCCCCGGGAGGGAGACCACTGCCGCGAGCGGAACGCGACGATCGAGTCGCGGGTGAAGCTCTCCCGAATGTGCTCGGCCGGACCCAGCACGGGGCGACCGAGGGGATGGTCGCCGAACACCGCCTCGTCGATCAGGTGCTCGGCGACCGTCGCAGGCTGGTCCTCGCTGCGCGCGATCTCCTGCACCACCACTCCTCGCTCGCGGTTGAGCTCGTCCGGATCGATCCGCGGGCGCCCGACGAAGTCGGTCAGCAGGTCGGCGGCTTCCCGCGCGCGCTGCGCTCTCGCGGTGATGTGGAACGCCACCAGGTCGTGGGAGGTGTACGCGTTGAGCACCGCGCCGATCCCTTCGGCGGCCTCGTTGACGTCCCGGTAGGAGGGATACTTCTCGCCGCCCTTGAACACCAGGTGCTCGAGGAAGTGCGCCGCGCCGTTCTCCTCGGGGCGCTCGGTGCGGGCCCCGGCGTCGAACGCGACCAGCAGCGTGACCGCGCGGGTGCCTTGCACGGAGATCCGATACAAGGGCATCTCGTTCGCGAGCGTCGTCTGGGAGATGGCCGGCATCGCGGCCCCAACGGTAGCGCGGGAGGGGTTGGCCGAGCGCCTTGCCAGGGCCCCAAAACAGGGCGGCGCAAGCCGCCCCCTTAATCCTCACTTAATCAGTTAATCCTGCAAATCCCGTTGCAAGCGCCCGAGCTGGGGGCATCGGCGGGCAGCGACCGCTACCCTGCGCGCACCCCGTGGCGATCCAGGATCAGTCAACCCAGCGAGCGAGGCGGCGCGCGGCCGTAGCGCCCTCGGCGCATCGCGCCGCACCGGCGAGCCCCGGCCCCGGTGGGCCGGTCGTGATCGAGTTCCGCGGCGTGTCCAAGCACTACGGCGCGGGCGATGTGGGCCTCGACCAGGCGACCTTCTCGGTTTCGCGCGAGGAGTTCGTGTTCCTGGTCGGCGCGACGGGCTCCGGCAAGTCGACCGTGATGCGGCTGCTGATCAAGGAGCTCGAGCCGAGCAGCGGCACGATCCGGGTGGCGGGTCGCGACCTGGCGGACATCACGCGCAAGCGCGTTCCGTTCTATCGGCGCAATGTGGGCGTGGTGTTCCAAGACTTCAAGCTGCTGCCGAACCGGACCGTGTACGACAACGTGGCCTACGCGCTCCAGGTGACGGGCGGGACCCGTAAGGAGATTCGCCACAAGGTGCCCGACATCCTGCGCCTGACCGGCCTCTCGACCAAGCTTCACAACTACCCTGACCAGCTCTCCGGTGGCGAGCAGCAGCGCGTCTCGATCGCGCGCGCGTTCGTCAACCACCCACCCCTGTTGCTCGCCGATGAGCCGACCGGGAATCTGGATCCGGAGACCAGCATCGACATCATGCGGCTGCTCTACCGGATCAACCGGACCGGCACCACGATTCTGGTCGCGACGCACGACCAAGCGATGGTCGACAAGATGCGCCGCCGAGTGCTCGAGCTCTCGCACGGCCAGATCGTGCGCGACGAAGCGGCGGGACTGTACGCGCGTGACGAGACCACCCGGGAGTTCGCGCAGCGGATGCGTTCGCCCTCGATCCGGCCGCCCGGGCTGTAACGGGTGCGAGTCGGGTTCTTCCTGCGTGAGGCGTTGCGCGCGATGCGCCGCAACGCCGCGCCCAGCTTCGCGGCGTTGGCCACGGTGCTGGTCACGATGCTGGTGCTGGGCGTGTTCATCCCGATCGTTCAGGCGACCAAGGGCGCGGCGAACAGCGTCCGCGGCAGGGTGCTGGTGGACGTTTACATGCGCACCACTGCGACCTCCGCCGACGAGACCCGGGTGCAGAAGGAGCTGCTGGCGGTCCCGCACGTGCGCTCGGTCGAGTTCGTCTCGAAGCAGACGGCCTATGAGCAGCAGTCAAAGCAGGATCCCCAGGCTTACCAACTGCTGGGCACCAATCCGCTGCCCGACACCTTCCACGTGGTCCCTGACAACCCGGCCAACGTGCTTTCGATCCGCGCCGCGCTCACGCCGCCGTCGTCGGGTGGCGGCACGATCGATCCCGCGATTCAGAGCGTCTCGAACCACAAGGACGACACGCGCAAGATCCTCGAGGTCACGAACCTGGTGACGATCACCGCGGCGGCGCTGACGGTGCTGCTGACCCTGGCCTCGGTGCTGCTGATCGCCAACACGATCCGGCTGTCGCTGTACGCCCGGCGACGCGAGGTCGAGGTGATGAAGCTGGTCGGGGCGACCGACTGGTTCATCCGTTGGCCGTTCGTGATCGAGGGGACGATCGTGGGCGCGGCGGGTGCGCTGATGGCGATCGCCGTGCTGGGGGTGACCAAGGTCGCGCTGCTCGATCCGCTGGCCAACAACTGGACGCTGATCGCCGCGCCGCGAACGATCGCCTTCACCGCCTTGGTGGTGGTGCTGCTGGGCGCCGGAGTGATGGTCTCGGCACTCGGCTCGGGGCTGTCGCTGCGCCGGTTCCTGCGGGTCTAGTCACCGGCTCCGGCGGCCGCGCGGGGGCGAGTCCCGCGGGCGGGCCCCGACGCCGCGCTGGCTACCCTCCCGAGAGTCATGTTCGCCGCACGACCGCGCTCACCGCGGCGCTCCGTCCTGATCTCGCTGGGCGTGCTCGTGCTGCTCGGGGGCGTCTGGTTGGGGGGCCATCCGGGCTGGCTCCCGGCGCCGCTGCGCAGCGCGTTCGTCGACGACAGCAGCCAGGGGCGGCTGACAGATCAGGTGCTCAACCTGCTGGCGCGCGACTATTACCGGCCGATCGATCGCAACCAACTGCTCGACAAAGGGCTGGCGGCGGCAATCGCCAGCCTCAACGACCCGTACTCGCATTACTTCGATCCAAGCGACTATCGCTCGTTCCAGAGCGAGTCGAACCCACATCTGAGCGGGATCGGAATCGACGTCGAGCCGGAGACCCAGGGTCTGCGGATCGTGGACGTGTTCCCGGAGTCGCCCGCGGCCCGCGCGGGCCTGGTCCGCGACGACGTGATCGTCAAGGTCGGGTCCACGTCGCTGTCGAGGCGATCCGCTGGGTTCTCGGCCTCGCTGATCAAAGGGCGTCCCGGCACGCGGGTCACGCTGACGGTGCTGCAGGGCAGCCGCACGGTGGTGCTCTCGCTGGTTCGGGCGGACATCGTGGTGCCGGTGGCGAGCGGCGAGTTAGTGACCTACGGCGGTGTGAAGATCGGCGATCTCCAACTGACCAGCTTCACCGAAGGAGCCGGAGCGGAGCTGCGCTCCCAGGTGAACCGTGTCCTGCACGCGGGCGCGCGCGCTCTGATCCTCGACATGCGTGAGAACGGCGGCGGGCTGCTCGACGAGGCGGTCAACGTCGCCAGCATCTTCATCCCCGACGGCACCGTCGTCTCGACGGCCGGCCGCAACCAGCCCCGCCAGGTGTACCTGGCGAAAGGTGGCGCGATCTCGACAGCGATCCCGATGGTGGTGCTGGTCGATCATGGCACCGCGTCGGCGGCGGAAATCGTCACCGGCGCGCTCCAGGACCGCGGTCGCGCGAAGGTGGTCGGGACCCGCACCTACGGCAAGGGCGTCTTCCAGGAGATCCAGCAGCTTCCCAACGGCGGTGCGCTTGACATCACGGTCGGCGAGTACTTCACGCCGAGTGGCCGCAACCTCGGCGGGGGTGGGGTCCGCGAGGGCGCCGGCGTGGCGCCCAACGTGTACGCCCTGTCCGATTCCCGCTCCGCTCAGGACCACGCGCTGACGGTCGCCGAACAGACGGTCGCCGCGCAAGCACGGTGAGCGTGGAGACCTCCGAGGCAGCCGCGACGGCTCGCGTGGCCGTGCTCGAGCGCCGCGGTAAGTTCCTCGTCGCGGAGCCGTTCTTCGAGCGGGGTCCGCGATTGGTGGTGAGCGCCGACCGGCGCTTCTCGGCCGGCGACCTCGTCGTCGTGCGTCCGCCGAGTGGGACGGACGGCCGCGCCCCGCGCTCGCGGGGTCGCGGGCGGGCTACCTTGGCCCGCCGGCTGGGGCGGCCCGAGGTCGCTCGCGACGTGATCGAGGCGCTGATGGTCGACCGCGGGCTGCGGCGCTCGTTCGAGCCGGTCGTCGAGCAGGAGGCGCGTGAGGCCGGTGAGAGCGGCCCCGATTTACAGTCCGGACGACGCGATCTGCGCTCGCTGCCGACCTTCACGATCGACCCGCCAAGCGCGCGCGACTTCGACGATGCGATCTCCGCCCGTCAGGCCGCCGATGGCTCGTGGCGGGTGTGGGTCCACATTGCCGACGTCTCGGCGTACGTCAAGCCGCGGTCGCTTGTCGATCGGGAGGCATACCGGCGAGGCACGAGCGTCTACGTGCCTGGCGCGGTCGAGCCGATGCTCCCGGGCCAGCTCTCGAACCACGTGTGCTCGCTGGTGCCGGGCCAGGAGCGGATGACCGTGACGGTGGAGTTCTCGGTGACGGAGCAGGGGGTCGCGGCGGCCGCGGGGGGGCCGGGGGTCGCCAAGGCCGCGTTCTACCGCTCGGCGATCCGCTCCGATCAGCGGCTCGACTACCCGCAGGTCGACCGCATCTTCACGGGGCGCGAGCGGGCCGGCGAGCCGTGGGGCGAGGCGCTCGCCGCTGCCCGGGCGGCCGCCGCGGCGCTGGAGCGCCGCCGCGCGCAGCGCGCCGCGCTGGCCGTTGACTCGGCCGAGCCGGAGTTCTCGTTTGATCGCGCTGGGAACGTGGTGGGCGCGCAGGCCGTGACGCAGTCCGAGTCGCATCGCTTGATCGAGCACCTGATGATCGCTGCGAACGAGCAGGTCGCGGGCCTGCTTCAGGAGCGCCGGGTACCCACCCTGTACCGCGTCCACGAGCGGCCCGACGATCCCGTAGTGCTGCGACTGCTCGAGCAGCTGGCGTCGCTCGGCGTGCCCACGCCGGCGGTCCCGCGCGGTCACCTCACCCCTCAGCAGGCCGCCGACGTGGTCGCCGAGGCTTCACACCTGGTGTCGGGCTGGGTGGCGCGCACGGGCCGCGGGGCCAGCGCGCTCAACAGCCTCGTGTTGCGCTCGCTCAAACAGGCCTACTACGACCATCGCAATCTCGGCCACGCCGGGTTGGCATCACCCAACTACTGTCACTTCACCTCGCCGATCCGGCGCTATCCGGACCTGATCTGCCACCGCGCGCTGCTCAGCGTGGTGGCCGGAGGGCCGGCCCCCGAAGCTTCGTGGGTCGCCTCGGCCGGCCCCTGGACGTCGGCGCGCGAGCGCGAGGCGATGACGATCGAGCGCGACGCCGACGGCGTCGCCCGGTGCTTCCTGCTCGAGCGGACGCTGTACGAGTCCGGCTGGGAGACCGAGTTCGAGGGCGAG
>JAFAZB010000087.1 GCA_019240015.1 Solirubrobacterales bacterium | reverse complement strand
ACCGCCTCGGCCCGGTAGCCGATCCGCTCGGCCGCCCCACGGGCGGCGTAGGCCCGGCGGGAGAGCTCCTCCCGCTGCGCGCTGCGAGCGGCCAGGGCCTCCTCGACCGCCTGGCGCCGCTCCGCCACGGCCTGGAGCTCGGCATCGAGCCGCTGCCGGCGCTGGCGGACCTCGTCGGCGGCCGCCTGCGCGCCGGCCACCGCCTGGCGGTGGCCCCGCACGTCATCCCGGGCCAGCTCCCAGCGGATCTCCAGCGCCTGTCGCTCCAGCCGGCTGTGCAGCTCGGCGGCCTCGGCCTGGCGCTTGAGCGGCCGCAGCCGTGAGCGCGCCTCGCGCTCGATGTCCAGCGCGCGGTCGAGGTTGTCCTGCGTGCGCTCGAGCTTGAGCTGCGCGCGGCGGCGGCGCTTGCGGTGCTTGCCGAGCCCCGCGGCCTCCTCGATGAGCAGCCGGCGGTCCTTGGGCTTGGAGGTGACGATCGCCTCGACGCGCCCCTGGGAGACGACCGAGTGCATCTCCTTGCCCAGCCCCGTGTCGGACAGCAGCTCGATCACGTCGACCAACCGGCAGCGCGCTCCGGCCAGCCGGTACTCGCCCTCGCCGGCGCGGTCTAGGCGGCGCACGATCGATACCTCCGGGGCTCCGAGCCCGAGCTTCCCGTCGGCGTCGTCGAGCACCAGCTCGACCTCGGCCTGCTTGGCCGCCTGCCGGCCGGGCGCTCCACCAAAGATCACGTCCTGCATCGATTGTCCGCGGACCGCCACCGGCGACTGCTCTCCGAGCGCCCACAGGACCGCATCGGTGACGTTTGACTTGCCCGATCCGTTCGGCCCGACGACGACGCTGACCCCCGGCCCGAACTCCAGCCGGGTGCGGTCGGGAAACGACTTGAAGCCCTTCAGCGTGATCGATTTCAGATACACGATCTCGGTCCGCTCATCGCCGGCTGGCTCAGTCGATCGCCTCGAGGGCGGACTGCGCCGCCTCCTGCTCGGCGTCCTTCTTGCTGCGCCCGGTGCCGCGGCCGATCTCCACGCCGGCGATCGCCGCGCTGACCTGGAAGGTGCGGTCGTGAGGGGGACCCCGCTCCTCGACCACGGCGTAGCTGACCAGCTCGCCGCGTCTGGCCAGGCGCTCCTGGAGCGCCGATTTGTAATCGACCGGGTTCTCGAGCGCGTCCTCGATCTCGGGCGCGAATGCCTCGACCACCGCCGCGGCGGTCGTGTCGTAGCCAAACGCCAGGTAGCAGGCGCCGATCACGGCTTCGATCACGGACGCCAGCACGCGGTCGGTGGCGACGAGCGCCGCTACGCTCGCCGCGGCGCCGGGCGGCGCTGCGGCCGCCAGCCGCTCCGGCACCGCCAGCCGCTCCGCGACCGCTCGGCAGGAGCGCCCCGAGACCGCCTGGGCACGAATCTTCGTCAGCCGTCCGGGCCCGAAGCGCTCGGCCTCGAGCCGCGGGTACAGATGGGTTGTGACGGCTAGCCCGAGCACGCTATCGCCGAGGAACGCGAGCCGCTCGTATGAATCAGAGCGCCTTGCCGTCCACGAGGAATGGGTGAACACTGCCCGCGCGAGCTCTCCGGGCAGCCGCTCGAGCAGCTCGTAGAGCTGTCCTGCAGCCGGCTCGCTGAACTCGCGCGCGTCAACCGCGCGGCCGCCGGTCAGCTCTCCGTAGGCGTTCACTCAGCGTCTGTGCCTTGGCTCGCCGTCGCCGACCTGACGCCGGCGTCACTCGCGAGTACGAAATCGACCGCCTGACCCACGGTCAGGATCTTCGCCGCCTCCTCGTCGGAGATCCTCACACCGTACGAGTCCTCGAGCTCCTGAACCAGCGTGTAGAGGTCGAGCGAATCGGCTTCCAGGTCCTCCCGGAAGCGGGTCGACTCCTCGATCGTGGCCGGATCCAGCTCCAGCTCGTCCGCGAGATGGGCGCGGATCAGCGAAAAGACCTGCTCACGACTCATCTGCCCGACACCGTAGCCGTCCGTTCGGACGAGCCGCTGCCCGCCGGGCCGTCCTCCTCGCCGCTCTGCGAGCGCAGCGCCCCGGCGGTCTCGAGCGCCACCCGGGTACGACCGATCACGTCCTCCTGCACCCCGCGGGCGGCGACTTCGATCGCACGGGCGAAGCCGCGACGCGTGAACCGCCCGTGGGCCACGACGCCGAGCTGTCGCAGCCCCAGCAAGTAGGCGCCACCCGGCCCCTCGGGATCGATCTCCGCTCGCAGCCGCCTGACCGCCGGCGCGAGCAGCCAGCCGCCCAGCTTGGCTCGGGGCGAGCTCATCGCGACGTCGCGGATCGCGCGCAGCGTCCGTCCGGAAACCCCCTCGATCAGCTTCAGCGTGATGTTGCCGGTGAAGCCGTCCATCACCACGACGTCGGCGACGCCGTCGGTCAGATGGGTGCCCTCGATGTTGCCGACGAAGTTCGCCAGCGTCCCCCGAGCCAGCTGCTCGTGCACGGCGACCAGGTCGGGCGTGCCCTTCGCCGGCTCTTCGCCGTTGGACAGCAAGGCCACGCGAGGCGCCTCGATCCCCAACACGGCCTGGGCGAACGCCGCGCCCATGTGCGCGAACTGAACCAGGTGCTCCGGGCGGCAGGTCACGTTGGCGCCCACGTCGAGCAGCAGCACCGGCTTGGCGCCGGGGATCGGCACCGGAAGCGCGAGCGCGGGGCGGTAGATCCCCCGGTCACGGCGCAGATTGAAGAGACCCGCCGCGAGCGCGGACCCCGTCGAACCGCCGGAGACCAGCGCCTGAGCGTGACCTTCGGCCACGGCGCGGGCCGCTTTGACGATCGATGCCTCCGGGGTCGACCGCACGGCGAACGCGGGATCGCTGGCTTTGGCGATCGAGACCGGGGCGTCGATCAGCTCGACTCCATCGGGGACCGCGCCGATCTGCTCCGCGGGCCCGAACAGCAGCACCCCGATCCCCGAGGCCGCCGCGCGCGCGGCGCCCGCGGCCACCTCGGCGGGGCCGAGGTCCGCCCCGCCCGCGTCCACGGCGACCGTGATCATCGCGCGGGCGTCAGGCGGACTGCTCGCCGGAGTCCGCGCTGATCACTTCGCGGCCCTTGTAGCTTCCGCACACGGGGCAGACGCGATGCGGAAGCCTCGGGCTGTGGCACTGGGGGCAAGCGTTGTAAGTGGGAGCGCTGCGCTTGTGCTGGGCGCGTCGCTGAGCGGTGCGCGCATGTGACTGCTTCTGCTTTGGGACCGCCATCGGTTGATGAGGCTATCAGCGGCAGTGCTGCCTCTTCACTCGAACCGGATCTCCGACAGCTTCGCCCAACGCGAGTCCGGCTCTCGCTCGTGCCCATGTTCTGGCCCGCTGGCATTCAGGTTCGTGCCGCACACGGGGCACAGCCCAGCGCAGCCTTCGCCGCACAGCACTTGCGTGGGCAGCGCCAGCGCAAGCGCGTCCCTGGCCCAGCCGTGTAGATCCAGTAGCCCGCGGCGGACGTAGGGCGACTGGAGCTCGTCCGCTTCGCCGGGCTGCGAGACCTCGCGCGCGTCGACCGCGAACAATGGCTCCGCCGGCTCCAGGCAGCGCATGCATGGCCCGACCAGCGCGGCCTCGAACCTCAGCCGCAGCGCATACCCGTCGCCGGTCGTCCGGGAGATGTCCAACCGCGTCGGGACCAACGCGGGCTCCACCGGGTAACGCTCGCCGCCCAGCACGAACGGCTCGATCGCCGCGCTCAGCTCGAGTCGCCGCCCCTCGCCCGCGGTGAGCCGCAGCCCACCGAGGTCGAAGCTGTCCGTTCGGTGGGACATGAACCGAGCTTAGCGGCGGCCTGGACACGCCTCGTGACCGGCCCGGACGCCCGCGTCAGTCGCGCGTGAGCTCGCGCTTGAGGATCTTTCCGGTCGCATTGCGGGGCAGCTGATCGACGAACACGACCTCGCGCGGGACCTTGTAGCGAGCCAGGTTGCTGCGAACGTGCGCTTGGAGCTGTTGCTCATCGAGCACCGCGCCGTTTTCGAGCGCCACGAATGCCCGAAGCCGCTGTCCGAATTCCTCGTCGCTGACGCCCACCACCGCGACCTCACGCACGCCGGGGACGCTCGCCAGCAGGTCCTCGACCTCCGAGGGGAACACGTTCTCACCGCCCGAGACGATCATGTCGTCGTCGCGCCCGTCGACGAACAGGCGTCGTTCGCGGTCGAAGTGGCCGACGTCGCCGGTCGACATCAGGGCCCCGACGCGGACCTTGTCCCCGCCGCCGGTGTAGCCCTCGAACAACAGCTCGCTGCCGACGAAGATCCGGCCGCTGCGACCGGGCGGCAGCTCCTGCCGGCCCGAATCGAGGATCTTGACGACGGTGCCGCGGGGTACGCGCCCCGCCGTTCCGGGGGCTGCTCTCAGGTCCTGGGGCGAGGCGATCGTCGCCCAGGACACTTCCGTTGAGCCGTACAGGTTGTAGAGCTTCTCGCCGAAGCAGTCCATCACCCGCTGCGCCAGCGGACCCGGCAGGGCCGAGCCACTGGCCGCGATCACGCGCAGGCTGGTGCAGTCGTGGCGCCGGATCGTTTCGGCGCTGAGCTCGAGGATTCGCTGGAGCATCACCGGCACCACGATCAGCGCGCTCGCCCGGTGTTCGGCGACGGCTCGCAGCGTGTCCTCGGGATCGAAGCGGCGTCGCAACGTGAGCGTCGAGGCGAGCGCCGGGCTGAGGAACATGTGCGCAAACCCCCAGGAGTGGAACAGCGGCGCGGCGATCATCGTGGTCTCCCTGGCGCGGAGTGGGATCACCGAGAGCAGCGCCGCCGCCGGGGTCAGCGAGCTGGGGCTGGCCCGGTTGGCGCCCTTCGGCGCACCCGTCGTGCCAGAGGTGAGGATCACGGTCCGGCCGGGCGCCGACGGCGGACTCAGCGGACGATCGGGATGGGCGGCGATCAAGTCTTCGAGCGCAGGATGGACGGCCTGGCCTGGATCGTCCCGCCAGCCCTGGAAGCCGCTGCGGCCGCTGAGCGCGTCTTGCACCAGCGGCTCGAACTCCTGGTCGTAGATCACCGCGACGGGGCTCTCGCGCTGCACCACTTCCGTGACCTGCGGACGCGCGAACGCGGTGTTCAGATACACGGCGTGGGCGCCGAGCTTGGCGCACGCGATGCTCGCCTCCACGAACCAGCGATGGTTGCGGCACATGACCGCCACGCCATCCCCTTCGGCGATCCCGTTCGCGGCCAGGCCGCGCGCGAGCGAGTTCGTGCGCGCGTGAACCTCCGCAAAGCTGAGCTCTCCGAGCTCGTCGATCACCGCCGGCGCGTCGGGATACCGCGCAGCGGCACCGAGGTAGCCCGCTGCCAGGGTGGGACCCCAGCGCCGCAGACCGACAACCGCGCGCAGCGCCCGGTCGGGTCGCGCGGGCCGGATGACCCCCGCGCTCCTGAACGTCCGCGCCACGAACAGCGCCTCCGAGATCTTGTTCGTCATCGGCGATATCCAATCAAGCGGCGCATGGCGGCGGCGCGCACCGCGCCCGGGATGGCCTAACGGCGATCATGTCGGCCGTGTCGAATTGGTTTCGGGCATACGGCTTCGCCGACGTGCTGGAAGACCTGGTGATCGGGGCGTATCCACTCGACGCCGAAGACGTCTCGATGCTCGAGTGGATGGGCGTCCAGCGCGTGCTGAACCTCTGCCAGGACGAGGAATATCACCCCGGAGAGCGGGAGGAGGTGCAGGCCGCCATGGCGCGCGCAGGGATCGAGGAGCGCCGGATCGAGACGACTGACTTCGGCGATCTCCCGCCGGAGGCGCTCGATGCCGCCGTCCGGCAGGTATCCGAGTGGTTGGACGAGCACGCGCGCGTCTACCTCCACTGCCGCGCGGGCCGGCAGCGGTCAGCCGCGGTCGCGGCCGGCGTGCTCGCGCAGCGCGACGGAATCGACCCGGACGTTGCGCTCGCGCGCGTGCAGGCCCGCAAGCCGTCCGCCGAGCCCCTTCCCCATCAGGTCGATGACCTCCGCCTGTGGTGGCAGCAGCGCCAGGGCACGCAAGGCTAGGCGCCGCGCCGCTCCACCCGGCCGGGCCCCGCCACCGCGCGGGCGCCGCCTCGCGGGCCCGGCCCGGCCGGCGGCCGCAGCCGGCCCGTTCCCGGGCCGGGGCCGCAGCCGACGGTGCGCCCCTACCCCCCCAGCCAGTCTCAATCCCCCGCCGCCCGTAACCGCAGAGGCAGCGGCTCGGGCGCCGGGTAATCCAGCTCGGACTCGGTTCGCTGGACCCCGCGGGCGCTGGTCGTGACGTGCTCGAGGTGCGGCAGCTGGCGGTCCTCGGAGACCGCCCCGTGCTCGGCGAACCGCCGCGCGCTAGGCACGACCCGGGCCTCGTAGGAACCGATCGTGTCGTTGTAGGCCCGGACCGTGCTGTTCAGCCGCGCGCCTAGCGTGGCCAGCAGCCCGGACAGCTTCGCCAGGCGACCGTGCAGCTCGCGCCCCAGCTCGGAGATCGCCTGGGCGGATTCCGCGACGCGCTCCTGCTGCCAGCCGTACGCGACCGCGCGCAGGATCGCCAGCAGCGTGGTGGGGGTCGCGATCAGCACGCGCTTGGCCATCGCGTCCTCGATCAACGTCGG
>JAFAZB010000483.1 GCA_019240015.1 Solirubrobacterales bacterium | reverse complement strand
TACGAGGCGGCCAAGCGCGGCGACCCGGTGCCCAGGTTCCGGGGCAAGCTGGTCCAGGACGGGGTCCTGTCCGCCGAGCAGGCCGACCAGGTGATGGAGGAGGCCCGCAACGAGATGCGTGCGGCCGTGGAGTTCGGCGTCGAGAGTCCGCTGCCCGAGCCCGAAGAAGCACTCAACTACGTGTACGCCTAGGAGGACCGGCGATGGCAGAGATTCCTTACATAGCCGCGATCGAGCAGGCCATTCATCAGGAGATGGAGCGCGACGAGCACGTCCTGTACTTCGGACAGAACATCGCCACCAGCGAGAACGACAAGTTCCTGCAGGCGTTCGGCTCCGACCGGGTGCGCGTGACGCCGATCTCCGAGACCGCCGAGATCGGGATGGCGGTGGGCGCCGCGCTCGCCGGCATGCGACCGGTGGTCGAGCTGTACATGGCCGAGTTCATGCTGGTGGCGATGGACCAGGTCGTCAACGAGGCGCCCCGCTTCCGGTACATGAGCGGCGGTCAGGTCAAGGTGCCGCTGGTGCTGAAGGCTGGCTACGGCTTCACCGCGGGTTGGGCGGGGCAACACACCGGCTCGATCTACGCGATGTTCACCGGCGTGCCCGGCTTGAAAGTCGCCGTTCCGGCGACCGCGGCCGACGCCAAGGGCTTGATGACCACCGCGATCCGAGACGACAACCCCGTGTGCTTCTTCCACCACTATCTGCTGACCCTCGAGCCCGGTGAGGTTCCGGAGGGAGAGCACGTGGTCCCGTTCGGCGAGGCCGCCGTCCGGCGCTCGGGTGGCGACGTGACGATCGTCGCCACCGGCTGGATGGTCGGCAAGGCGCTGGCCGCGGCCGAGTCGCTGGCCAGCGAGGGGATCGAGGCCGAGGTGATCGACCCCCGGACGCTGCAGCCGCTCGACACCGCGACGATCCTGACCTCGGTGGAGAAGACCGGGCGGGTGGTGCTGGTCGACCAGGCCACCCGGCACGCGTCGTTCTCGGCCGTGATCGCGGCCGAGATCGCGGACGAGGGCTTCTCGTCGCTGAAGGCTCCGATCAAGCAAGTGACCTCGCTCGATGCCACGGTGCCCTATAGCGAGCCGATGGAGGCCTACGTGCTGCCCGACGAGGCCAAGATCGCCGGCGCGGTTCACCAGGTGCTCGGTTCAGCGCCGGTCGCGGCGTAGCCGGCCCTGGAGCTCCGGTGGCTGGGGTGGCCGCGCAGCTGGACGCGGACACGGCGCGTGATCTGCTGGCCACGATGTGGCGGATCCGCCACTTCGAGGAGCGGGTCGCGCAGCTCAAGCGCTCGCTCCAGGTGCACGGCTTGATCCACCTCAGCATCGGCGGCGAGGGGGTCGCGGCCGCGGTGTGCCGTCAGCTGCGAGACGACGATGCGCTCTACAGCGGGCACCGCGCACACGGTCACGCGATCGCCAAGGGTGCGCCGCTCGAGCAGCTGCTCGCCGAGCTGATGGGCCGCTCCGGCGGCCTGTGCCGAGGGGTCGGCGGTTCGATGCACCTGGTCGACCGCCGGCACGGCCTGATGGGCGCAACCGGCGTGGTCGGCGGCAACATCCCCCTGGCGCTTGGGAACGCACTCGCGGCCCACCTGCGGAGCACCGGCCAGGTGACGGTCGTGTTCTTCGGCGACGGCGCCGTCCAAGCGGGCCATTTCGGCGAGACGGTGAACCTGGCGGCGCTGTGGGAGCTTCCGCTGATCCTGGTGTGCGAGAACAACGGCTTTGCAGAGTTCACGCCGCGCTCGGCGCACACGCCGGTGGAGCGGGTCAGCGATGTGGTAGCGCCGTACGGATTCGCACGAGAGACCGTCGAGGGCAGCGACGTCGCCGCGGTCTGGGAGGCGTTCGCCCGCTTTCTGAAAACCGCCCGCGACGGCCACGGGCCGCTGCTGCTGGAGTGCCTGACCTACCGGCGCCGGGGGCACTACGAAGGCGACCCGGAGCAGTATCGCGACCCCGTGGCGGAGGAGGAGTGGAGCCGACGGGACCCGCTGGCCCGCTTCGAGGAGCGGGCGCTGGCGGAGCGCTGGCTCGACCAGCCGCAGGTCCGACAGCTCCAGGACGAGGCTCGCGACGCGGTCGAGCAGGCGGTCGCGTTCGCACGCCAGAGTCCGCTTCCCGAGCCGGGCTCGGACCACCAGCTGGTCTACGCGACGGTCGACGGCGAGCGATGAGCGAGGTCGAGAAGACTTTCGTCCAGGCGGTCAACGACACCCTCGCGAGCGCGATGCGTCAGGACGCGAGGGTGATCGTGCTCGGCGAGGACGTCGCCGAGGGCGGGCCCTACACGGTCACCGCAGGGCTGGCCCAGGAGTTCGGAACCGGGCGTGTGCTCAACACTCCGATCAGCGAGGGAGCGGTCTGCGGCGTGGCGATCGGCGCAGCCCAGGCGGGGCTCCGCCCGGTGCTCGAGATCATGTTCATCGACTTCCTGACGCTGGCGCTCGACCAGCTCGTCAACCAGGCGGCGAAGGCGCATTACATGTCCGGCGGCCAGCTGAGCGTGCCGCTGGTGCTGCGAACCCAGGGAGGCTGCGGACAGCGCAGCGGGGCCCAGCACTCCCAGAGCCTGGAGGCGTGGCTGGTCCACGTGCCGGGGCTGAAGGTGGTGATGCCCAGTGGCGCGGCGGACGCCGCCGGGCTGCTCGCGAGCGCGATCGCCGATCCCAACCCCGTGGTGTTCGTCGAGAACAAGGCGCTTTACTTCCGTCGGCAGCCGGCCCCCGATCCGCCCGAGTCAGTGCCGCTCGGTCGCGCCCGAACGGTCCGGCCAGGGACCCACGTGACGATCGTGGCCACCTCCCGGCTCGTCGGCGACTCGCTGCAGGCCGCGCAGCGGCTGGAGGGCGAGGGGATCGAAGCCGAGGTGATCGACCCTCGTACGCTGGTGCCGCTGGACATCGAGACGATCGCCGCCTCGGTGCGGCGAACGGGTCGCCTCGTGGTCGCCCACGAGGCGGTCGCGCTGGGCGGCTTCGGCGGGGAGCTCGTGGCGCGCGTCCAGGAAGCCGCCTTCGAATGTCTCGAGGCACCGATCCAGCGGGTTGGGGCGCCGTTCACGCCGGTGCCGGTCAGCCCGCCGCTCGAGGATCGCTACCGGCCGGACGCCGACGACGTGTATCGCGCAGCGCGGACCGCGATCGAGTGGGATTGGCCCGCGGCGCGCGCGTCGGAGCGCAACGTGCTCAGCGCCTCGCCAAGCGGGCGCTAGGCTTGGATCGAGG
>JAFAZB010000413.1 GCA_019240015.1 Solirubrobacterales bacterium | reverse complement strand
GGGCTCGGTCGCGGGGCCGCGGGGCGCCGCGATCCCGAGCACCCGCATCGCCTTCAGCCCGAGCGAGAGCTTCTCGCGCCCGTCGGTGGAGGACACGTCGAGACCGCTCAGCTCGCGCACGCGTTCGAACCGGTAGCGGATCGTGTGGCGGTGGGTGATCAGCCGGGCCGCGGTGGCGTTGACGTTCGCGTCGCACTCGAGGAACGTGGACAGCGTGCCGAGCAGGTCGGTCTCGTACTGCTCGTCGTAGGACACCAACGGCCTGACCGTCTCCTCGTAGAAGCGCTTGAGCTCGGCCGGGTCGCTCATGTATGGCAGCAGCAGCTGGTAGGTGCCGGTCTCCTCGTAGGCGAGCTGCTCGCGCTCGCCGTCGCCTTCGACCACGTTCAGCGCCAGCAGCGCTTCGTTGCGCGCCCGGTGCAGGTCGAGCGGGTCCTCGACGCGACGGCTGCGGCCGATCGCGAACGCGAACCCGCTGAGCCCCGACTCGAGCTCGCGCATCACCGCCGAGGACAGCCTGCGGCCGGTGTCGCCGTCGGGGTCCGGGACCAGCACCACGACCTCGCCGGCGTCGACCTCGGTTGGCGCCGCGATCGAGCCGGGCGCGATCGACCTGGCGCCGCGCGCGACCACCGCCAGCAGCCGGCGCCGCCAGTCGTCCTCGGTCGGGTTGCGGGGGCGGGCCCGGACCACCGCGACGCTGCCGCCGCGCGCCAGGTCGGTGCCGAGCTCCTTGCCGCGCGCGAGCAGGTCCTCACGGTCGGAGAGCCGCCCCGCCAGCGCCGCGCGCTGGAAGGTGGTGGCGGCCTCCTCGGAGGCGCGCTCGGGCGCTCTCACCCGCTCCACCTCGGAGGCGATCAGCGTCGTCACCAGCCGCAGCAGGGCGCCGTCGGGAGTCTGCTCGCGGGCCCGCATCCGCAGCTGCCCGACCGGGGCCTCCGCGACTTTCAGCTCGACCGTGGTCACGTCCTCGCCGCCGCGCATCAGCGAGCGCTCGTCCGCGGGGGACCGGGTCGCGACCGCCAGCACGGAGGCCGAGCGGTCGATCAGGATCAGGCTCGCGTCGAGCGCCCGGGCCGCGGCGCGCAGCACTTCGGGCAGGCCGGCGCCGGCCTCGACGGCGTCGGTGATCGCGGCGAATGCCGCCATGTCGGGCGCGCCCGCCTGGCGGCGGGGGGCGCTCTCGGCCACGCCGCTCACCCTCGGTCGGCGAATCTGGGATTCGTAGCCACGCCGCTCAGAACACCCGTGGCCACTCGAACACGATCAGCGCCCCGGCCAGCACGCCGATGCCGATCAGCGCGGCGAGCACGTACAGCGACAGGATCACGACCGCGAGGCGCTCGAGCGGCCGTCGATAGGCCGTGATCGCCGGGACCAGCACCAGCGCGCAGAAGGCGACCAGCCCGAATACGCCGAGGCATGCGCCGACCAGGTAGGTGACCGCCTGATTGCTCATCGCTGGGCTGAATTGTGCCGCACTCAGCCGACGGGAATCACCGCGGTCGCGGCGGGGAAGCGCGGCGCGAGCGCCGCGGCCGCCCGACCCGCCCGAGCCGCCGCGTCAGGGCCCCAGTAGAGCCCGGCCACGGTGGGCCCCGAGCCGCATACGAACGCGTGCTCGGCGCCCTGCTCGTGCGCGGCTTGCAGCACCCCGGTCAGCTCGGGGAGCAGCGACAGCGCCGCCGGCTGCAGGTCGTTGACAAGCAGCTGGCCCGGGAGCCGGGCGCCGGGTGCCAGCGCGCTCGAGAGCTCCGCGCGCAGCCGCGCCAGCTCGGGGTCGGGGCGCGGCAGCGCCAGGCGGTCGGCCTGCGCGTAGACCTCAGCCGCGGACAGGCGGTGTGGCTGGGGCAGCAGCAGGAACGCGTGCGGCGCGAGCCCCTCGCGCCGCTCCACGAGCTCCCCCGCGCCGGTCGCCAGCGAGAGCCCCGGCGCGAGCTGGCTCGGGACGTCCGCGCCCAGCTGGGCGGCGAGCCCGGCGAGTACCCGCTCGGGGACGGGCGCGACGCGCGGCGCCAGCCGCAGGGTGGCGGCCGCGTCGGCGGAGCCGCCCGCCATCCCCCCGGCGATCGGCAGCCGCTTGGAGATCTCGATCCGCACCGGCGGGGCATCCCAGCCGGCGGCGCGCAGCGCCGC
>JAFAZB010000138.1 GCA_019240015.1 Solirubrobacterales bacterium | reverse complement strand
TGCGGGTTCGGGCGCCTCGACGGCGCCCATTTGCAGTTTCGTTCTGGTGAGCGTCCCGGGGCCGTGCTGACCCATGACGCTCGTTGGCTTCAAAGCTGTTCAGATCTACTCCGATCCTGGTCATTTGGAATCGATTATAGCGTTTAGTACGACAATCGTCGTACTAAGATACCGTTAGGTGACGCACGCGCGTTGGACGCTCGAGCCGGCCGAACGTCACCCGCGCCAGCTCCAGCAGCTCCGCCGCGGCGGGCGAATGGCGACGCTCCTCCCGCCACGCCAGAGTTATATCTCTGGTCAGCGCGGGCTCGGTCAGCCTCGCAATCGCGATCTCGGCCCCTGGGCCGACGGCATCTGAGCGCGGCAGGATCGCGACCCCGAGGCCCCGCGCCACGAGCCGTCGGATCCGCTGGCTCTCGTTCGACTCGAGCGTGATCACCGGGTCGAACCCGGCCTGGCGACCGGCCCCGGTGAGCAGCTCGCGCAACCGCGCGCCGGTGCGGAAGCTGATGAAGCGCTCACCAGCGAGCTCGGCCATCCGTAGTCGTCGCCGCGAGCCGAGCGGGTGCTCGGTGGGCAGGATCACGACCAGCTCCTCGGATACCAGCTGCTGGAGACCCAGCCCATGGCTCTCGATGCGCTCGGTGACCGACAGAAATGCCAGGTCGAGCTGATCGACCCGGAGCATCTCCGCCATCTCCTCGCTCGACTGCTCGCAGACGGTGAGCTCCACGTCCGGGTGGCGCTCGTTGAAGACCGCTAGCAACAGCGACAGGTCGACCGGCCCCATCGTGTGCATGGCGCCGATCGTGACGTGCCCCGTGCTCACCCCTCGCACCGCTTGCATCTCGGCGTGGGCCGCCTCGACCTCCGCGACGATGTGGCGCGCTCGTCTCACCAGGCGCTCGCCGGCCTCGGTCATCTGCGCGCGCCGCGTGGTGCGCTCGACCAGCGCCACGCCGAGCTCATCCTCGAGCCGTTTGACCTGTTGCGAGAGCGCCGGCTGGGCGATGTGCTCACGCGCGGCGGCGCGAGTGAAGTTGCACTCCTCGGCGAGTGCGAGCAGGTAGCGGAGCTGCCGCAGTTCCATAAGCTAAGCCTATAGATCTAGGGCGATACTCGTCTTGGACACCTAACTCGTAACGCGCCATCATGCTCGCAGTACCTCTCCTCCCTCTCGAGCGCGCCCCGGAGATTCGACCTCTCGTCGGATCCGGGGCGCGACTCATTTCTGGTCGCGAGTGGAGCCGTCGAGACCCAGCAGCCGCGCCGCGTTCTCCTTCAGCACGAGCGGCCGGACTTCGTCCTTGATCGGCAGCTTCTCGAAGTCCGCCAGCCAGCGGTCCGGAGTGAGGAGTGGGAAGTCCGAGCCGAACAGCATCTTCGTCTTCAGCTGGGTGTTGGTGTAGCGGATCAGGTTCTCGGGGAAGTACTTCGGCGACCATCCGGACAGGTCGATGTAGACGTTCGGCTTGTGGACCGCGATCGCGAGCGCCTCGTCCTGCCAGGGGAACGAGGGGTGGGCGAGGATGATGTCCAGCTCGGGGAGCTCGGCAGCGACGTCGTCGACGCACATCGGGTTGGAGTACTTCAGGCGAACGCCGCCACCCCCCGGCATCCCGGCACCGATGCCGGTGGTCCCGGAATGGAACAGCGCGATCAAGCCGGCCTCGGCGATCACCTCGTAGAGCGGGAAGTGCTCGCGGGAGTTCGGCCAGAAAGCCTGCGTGTTCGGATGGAACTTGAACCCGCGCACGCCCGCCTCGATCAGCTCCCGGGCCTCGCGAACGGCGAGCTTTCCCTTGTGCGGGTCGACGCTGCCGAACGGGATCAGGACATCCGGATTGGCGCGCGCGGCGGCCAGCACCTCGTCGTTTCCGATCCGTCGCCGGCCCATCCCGGCTTCATCGTCGACCGTGAACACGACCGCGAGCATGCGTCGCTCGCGGTAGTAGTCGGCCACCTCCTGCGCGGTCGGCTGGCGGGGCGCGGCGCCGAAATAGCTGAGCGCCGCCTCGAGGATTTCGACCGTGACCGGATCCTGCGGTTCGCCCGCGTTGCGCTCCGCGTGAGTATGGACATCGATCGCGACCAGCTTGTCGAGCTCGATGCTCATCGCCGACTCAGGCGTACAGGCGGATCAGGCTGTCGGCCACCAGCGCCGGCTTCTCGCCGCCCTCCACCTCAACCGTCACGCGCGCCTTGACTTGCTTTCCTCCCGGCACCTCGGCCACCTCGGCGATCTCGACGCCGCCCCGCCAGCGGGCGCCCACCGGCAGCGGCGCCGGGAAGCGAACCCGGTCCAGCCCGTAGTTGATCGCCGTCCCGGCGTCGCTGACGTGCAGCAGCGCTTGGCTGATCGGCGCGACCAGCGAGAGCGTCAGGAACCCGTGGGCGACGGTGCCTCCGAACGGCGAGGCCTTGGCGCGCTCCACGTCGACGTGGATGTAGTTGTGATCGTCGGTGACGTCGGCAAATTGGTCCACTTGCTCCTGGGTCATCTCGCGCCAGGCCGTGTAACCGAGATGCGTCCCGGCCAGGTCGGCCAAGCTCGACATCTCGATCACCGAACCGGGGGACTCAGAAGTGCTCATGTGATCTCCCATCTTGCTGATAGTGGAAGCGCGGGTCAACCTCGCCCGGGCTGTTGCGACCGGTAGTTTGCCGCGATTCGGGGGGCCGTTGACTCTCCGCCGACAATCGGAGAGCATCGAGTGATCGCGCAGCGGATCGCAAGCATGGGGAGTTCCGGATCGCCCGCCTAGCCGGCAAGGCGGCGCTGATCACCGGCGGCGCCGGCAGCATCGGCCTCGCGAGTGCGCGCGCGTTCGCCGCCGAGGGCGCCCGGGTGCTGCTGGTCGACCTGGATCCGGGCGCGCTGGAACGTGCCGCGGAGCAGGTGGGGAGCGGGACCGAGTGGTTCGCCGCCGACGTCACGAACGCCGAGCAGGTGCGGGCGGCGGTGGGCGCCACGGTCGAGCGTCTCGGCCGCCTGGACGTGACATTCGCCAACGCCGGCGTGTTCGGCGTCGTCGCCCCGGTGAGCGAGTACCCGGTCGAGATGTTCGAGCGCGTGCTCGCGGTCAACGTGCTCGGCAGCTTCCTGGTCGCCAAGTACGCCTTGCCAGCGATGCAGGACGGAGGGAGCCTGATCATCAATTCCAGCGTGGTGGGGCTCACCTCGGACGTCGGAATCGCCGCCTATGCGACCTCCAAGCACGCGGTCGTCGGACTGATGCGTACCGCGGCCAAGGAGATGGCCGCGCGCGGCATACGCGTGAACACGATCCATCCCGGCCCAACGGACAACGAGTTCCAGCACAAGATCGAGATCGAGGCCGTCGGCGCCTCCAGGGAGGAGTCCGCCAGGGCGTTCGAATCGATGATCCCGCTCGCGCGCCACGCCAGTCCCGAGGAGATCGCGCACGCGGTCGTGTTCCTCGCAAGCGACGAGAGCGCCTTCATGACCGGCGCGACGCTCGCTGTCGACGGGGGCCTGAGCATCTAGCTCGGTCGGCGGACCGGCGCGGCGCCGAGCCGCGAAAGCGCCGCTGGAGGTCGCCCGTGCCCGAGTCTGAAGCTGACCGCACGCCCCTATACTTGCCCACCATCCTTATGAGGAGCTGCGCTTGCAGGAGATGGTGATCTATGGCGTGAGCTTCGACATGGTCGGCAAGCAGCCGATCGTTTTGTTGAAGACCGTCGAGAGCAACAAGTTTCTGCCGATCTGGATCGGACACCCGGAGGCGGCCGCGATCCTGATGAAGCTCCAGGGAGCCTCCACGCCGCGTCCGATGACCCACGACCTGCTCTCCGACGTGCTCGGCGAGCTGGAGGTGGAGTGCACGCGGGTCGCGGTCACCGAGCTGCGCGAGAACACCTTCTACGCCTCGATCAGCTTGCGGGTCAACGGACGCGAGCTGGAGATCGATTCCCGTCCCAGCGATGCCCTGGCGCTCGCCGTCCGCGCCGGAGCTCCGATCTTCGCCGCCGATGAGGTGATCTCCGAGTCCGCGATCGAGTTCGAGCACGAGGTCGAGGACACCGAGGAAGTTGTCGAGAAGTTCAAGGACTTCCTCGACCAGGTCACGCCCGAGGACTTCGCCAGCGACGAGTAGCGGATCAGTCGCCGATCGCGCCGAGGATCCGGGCGATCAGCTGGTCAAACGAGATTCCCGCCGCCTCGGCCGCTTGCGGGAGCAGGCTGGTCTCGGTCAGGCCGGGCACCGTATTGACCTCGAGCACGAACAGCGCCTCGTCGTCTCGCTCCAGCATCAGGTCAACCCGGGCGAAGCCGGCGCAGCCCAACAGCTCGTAGCTCTCCAGGGCGATCGCGCTGGCCCGCGCCGCCACCGCCTGATCGAGCTGCGCCGGACACACGAACTTTGTTCGGCCAATCTCATAGCGCGCCTCGAAGTCATAGAAGTCCTCCTGCTGGGGCACCGCTTCGACGATCGGCAATGAAGTCGCTCGCCCGCCGTCCGCGAGGATCGAGACCGCCAGGTCGCGGCCCGGGACATGACGCTCCAGCAGCACCTTGCGGTCGTATGAGAAGGCCGCGACCAGCGCCGCCGGCACGTCCGCCGCAGTACGGGCGAACTTGATTCCCAGCGCCGAGCCCTGACCGGCCGGCTTGACGACGATCGGGAACTCGAGTCGGCTCTCGATCGCCGGCAAGGCCTGGGCGGCACCCAGGGCCTGGAAGGCGGTCTCGTTGAATGCGTAGAAGTCGGGCGTGGGGATCCCCTGATCGCGCATCGCGTGCTTGGCAAGCACTTTGTCGGCGGCGCGGATGCAGGCCGAGACCCCCGAGCCCGTGTACGGGATTCCCATTACCTCGAGCAGCTCCTGCACCGTGCCGTCCTCGCCGTCGCGACCGTGTAGCGCCACGAACGCGACGTCGGGGCGGTCCGCCGCGAGCCGGTCGACCAGGTCGGTGCCGACGTCGATCCCGATCACGTCGTGCCCCAGGCGCTCGAGCGCGTCCTGCACTCGAGCTCCCGACCGCAGCGAGACCTGGCGCTCCAGCGAGCGCCCGCCTTTCAGCACCGCGACGCGGCTCACCTAGCCGGCGCGCTTGCGCTTCGCCGGCAGCTGGAGCACCTTCGCCAGCTCGGCCTCGGCGATCGACGAGCGTGGCGCGCGATCGTCCTTTTCCTTGCGCTGCGGGGCACTCACCGGGCGTGCGCCCGTCAGCGTCCCGTACAGGGCCACCTGCTCGCGCACCACCTCGCCGATCCGACGAATCCCCTCGCGGATCTCCTCTTCCCCCACTCCGGAGAAGTTCAGCCGCATCGAGGAGCCGCCGCGCCCGTCGATGAACGCGGCTCGGCCGGGGACGAACGCGACGTGCTCTTCGAGCGCTCGCGCCAGCAGGTCGGTGGTGTCGATGTAGGGAGGCATCGTCGCCCAGATGAACAGCCCGCCCTGCGGATGGGTCCACTGAGCCTCACGGGGGAAGTGCTCGGCGAGCGCGTCGAGCATCACGTCGCGCCGCCGGCGATAGATCTCGACCAACGAGCGCACGTATTCGTCCCACGGACCCGAATCGAAATATGCGCTCACGAAGCACTGCGAGATCGACGAGGAGCACAGGTCGGAGCCCTGCTTGCCGATGTTCATCTTCTCCAGGATCGGAGCCGGTGCCGCGGCCCACCCCAGGCGCACGCCGGGCGAGAGGATCTTCGAGAAGGTGCTCGCGTAGACGATGAACTCGTCGTCGAGCGAATGCAGCGTCGGGAGCGGCTCGCCTTCGTAGCGAAGCAGCCCGTAGGGATTGTCCTCGAGCACCAGCAGCTCGCGCTCGCCCGCGATCCGTACCAGCTCATGCCGGCGCTCCAGCGACATGGTCACCCCGGCCGGGTTGTGGAAGTTGGGGACCGTGTAGATGAACTTGGGGCGACGGGCCTCTCGCTCGAGCCGCTCCAGGGTCTGCTCGAGCTCGTCGATCAGCATGCCGTCGCGGTCCATCGTCACCTGCACCACGTCGGCTTGATAGGCGCTGAAGGTTGGGATCGCACCCGGGTAGGTGGGCGCCTCGGCTACGACCACGTCGCCTGGGTCGAGCAGCGTCTTGCACACTAGGTCGATCACCTGCTGGCCGCCGGTGGTCACCAGCAGCTCGTCGGCCTCGATCTCCATGCCTTCCGCGCGCATCACTTCCGAGATGCAGCGCTTGACCAGCGCGAACCCCTCGGTGGGTCCGTACTGGAGTGCCCGGGCGCACGAATCGGCCGCGACCGTGCGCATCAGCGATGCGTAGGAGTCGGGGGGAAAGGTAGAGGTGTCCGGCAGGCCTCCGGCGAGTGAGATCACGTCGTCGCGCTCGGTCAGCGCCATCAAGTCGCGCATCGCCGAGGACTTCATCACCTTGGTCCGCTCGGCGAACAGCGCGGCGTAGCGCTCGATGTCACGTGCCGTTGACCTCGGACGACGGCCGCTCCCGCCGGTTCCCGGGCCAACGCTGCCCGGCCCCCGGCTCACGCTGCCCTCTCGTCTATCGTCACGCTCCGTCACGGTACAGCACGGTGCACCTCGTCTTCGACATCTTCCAGGGGATCGGCGTGGCCGCGGCGGTGGGGATCCGGCCGTTCCTGCCAGCGCTGGCGGTCGGCGCGCTGGCCGCCGGCGATGTGCAGATCGATTTCAAGGGCAGCGATTACGACTTTCTCCAGCAGCTTCCCTTCCTGGCGGCGATGCTGGTCGGCGCGATCGCGCTGGCGCTTGCCGAGCGGCGCCTGACCGCCGCGCGGCTGGAGCGCGGACCGGTCACGGTGGCGATCGCGCTGGCAGCGGTGGTAGTCGGGGCGCTGCTGTTCGCGGGATCACTCTGCCGGGGCCACTATTTGACCTGGCCTGGATACCCGGGCGGCGTGGCCTGCGCGCTCGTGGGGGTCGCCGCAACGCGCCCACTGCTGACCCGTGCGCGCTCGCGCCTGGAGGACTCGGCCGCCGGCGTCCTGCCCTTGTTTGCCGAGGCCGCGGCTGTGCTGCTGGCGGTGCTCTCGGTCCTGGCGCCGCCGATCGGTCCGATCGGGCTCGCGCTGCTGCTGTGGCTGGTGATCGCCGGCCGCGGCCGCGGCGAGCAGAAGTTCGCGGGGCTGCGCATCCTGCGCTGAGCCCGTGAGCGCGCACAAGAAGCTCGTGCTGGTGGTGATCGACGCGCTCAAGCCGTCGATGCTCGAGCGCGCGATCGCCTCGGGGCGTGCTCCGGCGCTGGAGCGGATCCGCGACCAGGGTGTGTACGTCGACGACTGCGTCGCAGCGTTCCCCTCGGTCACGCCCGTGTGCGCGGCGACGATCACCACCGGCTCGGGTCCTGACCGGCACCTGATTCCGAGCATGAACTGGTACCACCGCGAGGAGGCCAGATACGTCGAGTACGGCTCCAGCTTCTCCGCTTCAAGGCAGTTCGGGGTGTTGCGGTCGTTGACGGACACCGTCTATCGGATGAACGCGGAGCACCTCTCCGACGAGGTCGAGACGGTGTTCGAGACGCTCGACGACGCGGGCGTGAGGACCGCCGGGACCACCTATTTGATCTATCGCGGTCGTCACCACCACGAGGTCTCCAACGAGACCGCCCTCGCCCGGATCGTCACCTCGACGCTGTTTCGCCGGACGATCGACGGGCCCCAGGAGCTGTTCTACGCCGACCTCTACGCGAGTCGCAAGACGGGCTGCCGCGGCCAGCTCGGAATGCCTGGCGTCCGCGACCAGCACACGGGCTGCGTCGGCGCCTACCTGGTCGAGCACGACCTGTTCGACTTCCTGCTGTTCTCGCTACCCGACAACGACGCCTTCTCCCACAAGAACGGCCCCCACGCACAGGTGACCTCGATCGCCGCCGCCGACCGTCAGCTGGAGCGGCTGATGCATTCCGCCGGGGGGCCCGACGAGTTCCTCGAGCAGTACGCGGTGATCGTCACCTCCGATCACTCCCAGGCGTCGGTCGAGGACCGGATTCGTCTCGATCACGCGTTCGCCGAGTTCGACGTCGCGACGCCCAGCCCGTCGCGCTCGATCGGAGCCGAGGTGGCGCTCTCTCCGGCGCAGCGCTCGGCGATGGTCTACGCGCTCGACGCCGAGCGGGCGGGGCGCGTGGCGGAGCGAGCACTCCAGACGCTGGGCGAGCTCGACGGGGTCGACCTGATGCTCTCGCTCGCGGACGGAGGGTCTGCGGAGGCGGTCGTACGAAGCCGCCGCGGAGAGCTGCGGTTTGCACCAGGCGGAGAGCTGATGGACCTTCGCGGCGGACGCTGGAGCGTCGAGGGAGAGCTCGGGACGCTCCGGGCCGAAGTCCAAGAGGGCCGCTTCCTCAGCACCGAGTACCCCGATGCGCTGGCGCGGATCTGGTCCGCGCTGCGGTGTCCAACCGCGGGCGACGTGCTCCTCTCGGCGGCGCCGGGCTACGAGTTCGTCGACTGGGGCGGCGCCGATCACGTCGGCGGCGGCAGCCACGGGTCGCTGCACCGGTCCGATTCGCTCGGCGCGTTACTCTGGTGCGGCACCGGCCCCGCCTCCCGGACGGCGCGCGCCCAGTGGTCGCTGCGCGACGTGGCGCCGATGGTCCGGGAGCATTTCGGCCTGCAACCCGACAGCCAATCCTGATTAGGAGCTGATTAGTTGGGCATCGCTCTTACGGAGATTCGACACAGCGCCGATACATTCCCGCAATGCCCGAAGAGCTGACCCCCGCGGTTGCACTTCCCTACCGGGCGAGGATCCGCCACGGCGTCCGCCGCCCCCACAACTGGCTGCAGCTGATCAGGTTTGCCGCCGT
>JAFAZB010000077.1 GCA_019240015.1 Solirubrobacterales bacterium | reverse complement strand
CTCTCTCTCGTCCGCCTACGGGGTTAGCTGTCGGGCTGGCGCTGAAAGAGGCCGCGCCTCCCACGCTCGGTGCGCGGGATTCGCCCCGGGGCACTTTGGGTCCCCCGCTCCGCAATGACCTGGATCGCGGATTCGGCGGACGCCACTATATAGGCGCGCACGGGCGCGTGCAGTGGCGCCCGGCCTCAGGTGTCCCGCTAACGTGCGGCGGCGAAATGCGATCGCGCGTCCTGCTCGGGCTGCTCGGCACGTGTGCAGCGCTCGCCGGGTGCGGCGGCGGTGGCGGCACGCCATTGCTCGGCGGGCAAGGCAGCGCCGGCGGCGGTGCCGCAGGTCAGCCGTCCGGCGGCTCCGTGGGCGTCCAGCTCGGGATCCCGACGATCGCGACCAAGAACACCACCCGGGTCGCCGGCGCCGACCCCGCAGCCGACGCGGCCGGGGTTGCGCTGGCCGTGTTTCCGTCGGCCGCGCCCGGAACCCACCCAGGGGCGGTGACGATCGCTCCCAGCGACGACTGGCAGGCCGCGATCGCGTCCGCGGTTCTGATGTCCCCACCGATCCACGCGCCGGTGCTGCTCTCGGGCAGCTCGGCGCTGCCGGCCAGCACGGCGGGCGCGCTCGCGGCGCTGGCTCCCACCGGAGTAGGCGCGGTGGGCGGCGCGCAGGTGATCAAGATCGGCGACGTCCCAAGCCCCAGCGGGGTACGGCTCGCGTCGATCAACGGAGGCAACGCATACGCGCTCGCCGCGGGCATCGACCGGTTCGTAAGCGCCGCGCAGGGCAAGGCCAGCCCGGACGTGGTGATCGCCTCGGCAGACGACCCCGCGTACGCGATGCCCGCCGCGGGCTGGGCCGCGGAAAGCGGAGACCCGGTGCTGTTCGTCGGCGGCGGCACGATCCCCGAGGCCACCCGGCAAGCGCTCCTGTCCCACCAGGGCGCCCACATCTACGTGCTCGGGCCGCCCAGCGTGATCTCCAACGGCATCGTCAACCAACTCAACAAGTTCGGGTCGGTCAAGCGGGTGGGAGCGGACGACGCGCCGGGGAACTCGGTCGCGTTCGCCGAATACCGCGATCCGCCGTGCGCGTTCGGGCAACCCTGCGCGCACGTCCCCGGCAGCTTTGGCTGGGCGATCCGCAGCCCCGGCCATGGCTACGTGCTGCTGAGCTCGAGCCGCCCGCTCGATGCCGCGGCGGCCGCCGCGCTGTCCGGCAGCGGCGATTATGGGCCCCAGCTGTTGACCGACAATCCGGCTAAGCTCCCCGCCCCGGTGCTGAACTTCTTTCTCGACTACGCGACGCCCGGCTACACCCAGGAAGGCCCCACCGCCGCCGTCTACAACCACGGGTGGGTGATCGGCGACCCGAGCGCGATCTCGGTCGCGGTGCAGGCGGAGATGGACAGCCTGCTGGAGGCCGTGCCCCAGACCTCGAAGTGAGCCAAGCCGAGCATCCGGACCGCCTGCGGGAGGGTCGAGCAGTGACGGTCGAGGACGTGCGCCAGCTGATGGGCGCCTCCACGCCGCATTTCGCGCTCCAGCTGCGGGAGCGGATCAAGGCCCTGATCCGCGGCCTGCCCACAGATCATCCGGCGCGGATCGAGGGCGAGCGGGAGATCGCGCGACTCGACAAGATCGCGTATGTGGGGGAGGTCCGCGGGCACCCCGCCGAGCTCGGCTTCAAGCCGCTGCCGAGCGTCGGACACGACGCCAGCAACTCGCGATGAAACCCGCTTACGAACTATCGATCATCGGGCTGGGCCGGGTGGGTCTGCCGCTCGCGCTGTGCTTCGCCGATCGCGGTCTGCGCGTGCTCGGGGTCGATCACGACGCCGCCATGCTCGATTCGATCAGGGCCGGCCAGATGCCGTTCGAGGAGGCCGGCACCGACCAGCTGCTCGAGCGCGTGCGGGCGAGCGGACGACTGGAGCTGGCCGAGCGCGCCGCGGACGCCGCCGCCGCAGAGCAGATCGTGATCACGATCGGCACGCCGTCCTTCTCCCACGTCGAGAGCGATCTGCGACAGGTCCGCGCCGCGGTGGATGACCTGCTGCCGTTGCTGCGACCCGGACACTCGCTGATCCTGCGCTCGACGATCGCGCCAGGCACGACCGAATTCGTCGCCGGCTACCTGGAGAAGCGTCGCGACTTGCGGGTCGGCGAGGACGTGTTCGTCGCGCACGCGCCCGAGCGGATCGCGGCTGGGCGATTCCTCGAGGAGATCTCGACGCTGCCGTGCATCATCGGCGGAGTGGGCGAAGCCTCGACGGAGCGGGCCGCGAGCCTGTTCAGCGTGTTCGGAGCGCCGATCGTCAAGACCACGCCGGTGCAGGCGGAGCTGGCCAAGATCTGGACCAACATCCTGCGATACGCGACCTTCGCGCTGCCCAACCTGCTGATGATGGACTGCGAGGTCTACGGGGCCAACGTGTTCGAGGTGATCGAGCTGATCAACCACGACTATCCCCGCGGCGGGATCGCGATGCCTGGCCTGACCGCCGGGAGCTGCCTGCGTAAGGACTTCGCCTTCTCCGAGGAACGCTCTCACGCCCCCGGGATGCTGCTCGCCGTCTCCCGGGTCAACGAAGGCGTTCCGCTGTTCCTGGTCGAGGGGGTCAAGCGGCGGCTCGGCGGGCTGGCCTCCCGCAAGGTCGCGGTGCTGGGGCTGACCTTCAAGCGCGACACCGACGACGAGCGCGACTCACTGTCGCCGAAGCTGATCCGCCTGCTCGAGCGCGAGCTCGCCGACGTCGCGGTTTGCGATCCGCACGCCCCCACCCCGACCCAGCCGCTGGCGGAGGCGGTCCAGGACGCCGAGGTCGTGATCGTGGCCACCAACCACTCCGAGTTCGAGGGGCCCGAGGTGGTGGCGGAGATCGTCTCGCGCGCCAATCAGGAGTGCCTGCTGGTCGATCCCTGGAACGCGTTTGGAACCGCCCAGGTGTTCCTGTACGCATCCGAATGCTCCGCGCTCCAGCCGCAGACCGCGGCGGCTGACCCCCAGCACGACGCCACCCGGTAGCCGCGTGGGGCGCGTTCTCGTGACCGGCGGGGTCGGCACGATCGGCACCGCGGTCGTCAGGCGCCTGCTGCGCGACCCCCGCTGGGAGGTGCGCGTCAGCGATCACCGGCCGGCGCCCGCGTGGATGCGGGAGAGCTGCGAGATCCATACGGCCGATCTACGCGAGCAGGCCCAGGCCGGGGCGGCGCTGGACGGCTGCACGCACGCGATCCACCTCGCGGCGATCGTGGGCGGGATCGCCAACTTTCACAAGCTCCCCTTCACGCTGACCGAGGTCAACAATGCGCTCACCGGCGCGCTGCTGCGGGCCGCGGTCGACCAGGGCCTCGAGCGCCTCCTGTACGTGTCCTCCTCGATGGTGTTCGAGCGCGCGACGCAATTCCCGACCACCGAGGCGCATCTCGACGACTGCCCGGCACCGCGCTCCGCGTACGGGTTCTCGAAGCTGGCGGGTGAGGTCTACACCCGCGCCGCCCACGACCAGCATGGGCTCGCATACACGATCTGCCGACCGTTCAACGCCTACGGCCCGGGCGAGCTACCCGATCCGGACGAGCCCGGCATCGCCCATGCGCTGCCGGACCTGATCGTCAAGGCGCTCTCAGGGCAGCGGCCGCTTCAGATCTTCGGCTCGGGCGAGCAGACCCGCACCCTGACCCACGTCGACGACATCGCCGACGGGATCGTCACCGCACTCGCGGCTCCCGCGGCGGAGAACGAGGACTTCAACATCTCCGCCTCACGCGAGCTCACCATCGAGCAACTCGCTCGGCTGGTGTGGGAAGCCTGCGACCGGGAGCCCGAGCAGTTCGAGCTGGCTCACCTGCCGAGCTTCGAGGTCGACGTGCAGCGCCGCTGGCCGTCGGTTGAGAAGGCCCGGACGGTGCTCGGATGGGAAGCCCGCGTGGAGCTGCCCGCCGGGGTCGAGCAGACGGTCAGCTGGTTGCGCGAGCATCAGCTCGGCTGACGCTGAAGCTGCATCCGCGGCGCTCGAGCTCGGCGAACATCTCCTGCGGCTCGATGCAGCGCTCGGGCGGGTGGGCGCCGGTCGCACGCAGCGAGCCGCGCGCGAGTAGCCGCACCGAGGCTGCCGCGGGTGCCGCGGTCGAGACGATCGAGCCGCCGAGGCCGAAGTGGGGCTCCGTCACAGCCCGGACAGTGATGCTCGCCCCGTCGGCGGTCCGCGCGGTCACCAGATGCACCGACAAGGTCTCGGCCGATGGCGCCACCGCCTGGCTGCCCGCCAGCGCGATCTGCTCCGGGGACGCGCCCACCAGCTCCCCGAGCCGCGCCAGCAGCGAAGGCGCCAGCGAGAGGCGAAAGCTCGCCGACCTGCAGCCAAAGCTCTCTCCGAACGTCGCCAGCTCGGAGTGCAGCGTGTAGATCGTCTCGGCGGCGCCGATCGGCTCTCCGAAATCGATCGTCCCGCCCGGCGTGAGCGGCTCGATCTCGCTCGCCTGGCCTGCTCGCAGCACCACCGGCGACAAGGTCAGCTCGTCGAGCAGCGTCTGGAGCGCGTAGGGAGCGTGCAGGCGCCCGTCGCCCGGATCCGCCAGCGGGTCCCGACCCGCGGCGGCGACCTCGAGCGTCTCGAGCGGGCCCAACGCCTCGCCGAGCTCCCCGACCGCATGCCGGGCCATCAGGTTGGTCTTCCCGGGGCTCGAGCCGATCCCGAGCAGCGCCAGCAGCCCAGCACGTTCGAACTCCGAGCCCAGCTCCAGCTGGCTGCGCGTCATCCAGTACAGCCCTCCCAGGTCGAGGTAGCTGGTTCCCGCCGCCAGGCAGGCCCGCATCGCTTCCAGATTCACCCGGTAGGACGCCGTGTTGACCAGCACGTCGATCGCCTGCAGGCGCTCGGCCAGTGCCGACTCCGAGCGGGCGTCGACCGCCTCCGCGCTCGCCTTCCCGGCGCCGTGACGCTCGGCGACCGCAGCGGCGCGAGCAGCGTCGAGGTCGAGCAGCATCATCCGCGACACCTCCTCGGAGTCCGCCAGATCGCGAACGATCGCCGGGGCGATCGTGCCGCCGGCGCCCAACACCGCGACGTTCAGCGACTGGCCCACCGCGGAGACCGTATCGGCTAGTGAGGGGCAAATTCGTTGGCCAGTTGTTACAAAGCTTCGGCGCGGCTTGGGCCACCCGGGGGTTGCGCCCTCGCGTCAGGCGGCAGAGAATCCGTGCGGCCGTGCCAGGTCCGTGACAAGCGGACGCAAGGACCGAGTCTCAGGAGAGGGGGACGAAATGGAGAGCGCGACGATCACGGAGCCCGCCCGCGGCATCCAGGTCGAGGACAAGGGGCTGAAGAAGAACGCGATCACGTTCGTCTCGAACGTGGTGATCGGCGTCGCGTCGACGGCGCCCGCCTACAGCCTCGCCGCGACGCTCGGGTTCATCGCCGCGGTCGCCGGCTTGGGGGTCCAGTCTCCCGCCGTGATGCTGGTCGCGTTCTTCCCGATGGCCTGCATCGCCGCGGCCTACTACTACATGAACCGCGCCGACCCGGACTGCGGGACGACGTTCGCGTGGATGACCCGGGCGATGGGCCCGTGGCTCGGCTGGCAGGGCGGGTGGGCGATCGTCGTGGCGGACGTGCTGGTGATGCCGAGCCTGTCCTCGGTGGCCGGTAACTACACCTTCCAGCTGTTCGGGACCAGTCACCCGACCACGTTCGAGGTGACGGTCGTCGGCGTCGCCTGGATCATCATCATGACCGCGATCTGCTACATCGGGATCGAGCTCTCGGCCCGCACCCAGCAGTTCCTGCTCGGCATGGAGTTCGTGACGCTGGCGATCTTCGCCGTCGTGGCCCTGATCAAGGTCTACGCGAACCATCCCGCCCACTCGATCCAGCCGACCGCCTCGTGGTTCAACCCGTTCGACGTCTCCAGCGTCAGCGCGCTGGACGGCGGGATCCTGCTGGCGGTGTTCGTCTACTGGGGCTGGGACTCCGGGGTGAGCGTCAACGAGGAGACCGAGGACTCGAGCACCGCCCCAGGACGTGCCGCGATCGTCTCGACGTTCATCCTCGTCGCGATCTACCTGCTCGTCACCACGGCCGCCCAGGCCTACGGCGGAGTCAGCTCGCTGATGAACAACCAGACCGACGTGCTCGCGCCGCTCGGCAAGGGGGTGCTCGGGTCGCCGCTCGACAAGCTGCTGATCATCGCGGTGCTGACCTCGGCCTCGGCGTCGACCCAGACGACGATCCTGCCGACGGCGCGCACCACGCTTTCGATGGCCCGCTGGAAGGCGCTCCCGAGCCAGTTCGGCACCGTCCACCCGCGTTATCTCAGCCCCGGCTTCTCGACGATCTGGATGGGGATCGTGTCCACGATCGTGTACGTGCTGCTGTCGGTTACCAGCAAGAACCTGATCGGCGACGCGTTCACCTCGCTGGCTTTGACGATCGCCTTCTACTACGGGTTCACCGGATTCGCGTGCGTGGTCTTCTACCGGCGACAGCTGTTCCGAAGCATCAAGAACTTCGTCTACATCGGGCTGCTGCCGTTCGCGGGCGCCGCGGTGCTGATGTTCGTGCTCGTCAAGGCGGTCGTCGACTATTCAAAGCCGCATGCCGGCTACGCGAAGCCGTTCCTCGGCATCGGCTCGCCGATCGTGATCGCGCTCGTGATGATCATCCTCGGGCTGGTCCTGATGGTCCTCCAGCGGATCACGATGCCGGAGTACTTCAAACGCAGACCCGAGGTGGTCGACCCCTCGGTCGTCGCCACCGCACCCGCCGGACGGGCGTCATGAGCAGCGGCGTGATCGTCGGCTACGACGGATCGGACTGCGCAAAAGCCGCGCTGCGTACCGCGCTCGAAGTCGGTCGCGCGTACGGCGAGAAGGTCGTGATCGCGTTTGCGTACGAGCTCAACCCGGTCGCGGGCGAGATCCACGACTATCACGCGGCGCTCAAGGAGCTGGCGGAGCTCCGCGTCACCGAAGCGACGCAGGTGGCGGCCGGCGAGGGCGTTGATGTCGAGTCCGTGATCGTGGAGCGCGACCCGGCCAACGGCTTGGTCGAGCTGGCAGACGCGCGCGACGCCCGCGTGATCGTCGTCGGCTCCCGGGGCGAGAGCCCGCTCCGGGGGGCGCTGCTGGGTACCACCCCGCACAAGCTGCTCGCGCTCTCAGACCGGCCGGTGCTCGTCGTGCCGTCCGCCGATCGCTGAGCGGGAGCTACACCTCCGCCAGCGCCGCGACCCGGTCGCGGTGCCAGCGCGCATCCCCGAACGCGTGCGCGTTCGCCTTCGCTCGCTTGAGGAAGAAGTGCAGGTCGTGCTCCCACGTGAAGCCGATCCCGCCGTGGACCTGGAGCGCCGAGGAGGTCACCCTGAAGCCCGCGTCGCTGGCATACGCCTTGGCCATCGAGGCAGCGCGCAGCGCCGTCTCCGGCTGGTGGTCGAGCGCCCACGCAGCCCAGTAGCAGAGCGAGCGCGCGCTCTCCACCTCGAGCAGCATCTGGGCGCAACGGTGCGAAACGGCCTGGTAGGAACCGATCGGCCGATCGAACTGCTTGCGGTCCTTGGCGTATTGCACCGCCATCTCCATCGCCCGCTGCGCGACGCCCACATTCTCCGCGGCGAGCGCCGTGATGATCGCGGCGTATGCGTGCCGGACCGGCCCGGGTGCGTGCGCCAGCGGCTGCGCGGGCGCGCCGGCCAGCTTGACGGTATAGAGCTTGCGGGTTTGGTCGAGCGATGGCACGGATAGAATCTCGGTGCTCGAGTTGCCCAGCTCGAGCAGGTAGTGGCGGCTGTCGGCCGCTGCTACGAGTAGGAAGTCGGCGGTCGCGGCGTCGGGGACGGCGATTTTCGTGGCGGCAAGCGCGCCGCCCGCTGGCTCCACTTCCGAGCGATCGGGGGCCCACCCGGCGTGCTCGTCCCAGACCGCGAGCGTTCCCCTGCACTCGCCGGCGGCAAGCGGCCCGAGCCACCGCTCCCGCTGCTCGTCGGTGCCGCTCGCGGCGAGCAGTAGCGCTGCGCACACGTCTGAGAACAGGGGACTGGGTGCGAGCGCGTAGCCCATCTCCTCGAAGATCACGACCAGCTCGACCGCGCCCAACCCCAGGCCGCCGTGGGCCTCCGGCACGATCACGCCCGGCCAGCCGAGCTGGACCAGCTCGCTCCACTGTTGGTCGGTGAAGCCGCGCTCGTCGGCTGCCAGCTCGCGCACCGTCTCGGGCTTGTAGCGGGCGGAGAGGAACTCGCGCGCGGTGCGCTTGATCGCGTGCTGATCGTCGGTGAAGTCGAAGTTCATCGCTCAGCGCATCCGCGGAAGGCCCAGGACCCGCTCGGCGACGATGTTCTTGAGGATCTCGGTCGTCCCACCTTCGATCGAGTTGGCCCTCGCCCGGAGGAAGCGGTAGGTCCACCGGTCCTCGGCGCTCATCGCGTACGGGCCTGCGATGTCCATCGCCAGCTCGGTCAGCGACTGGTTGACCTCCGACCAGTGCCACTTGCCGAGCGACCCCTCCGGGCCGGGAACCCCGCCCCGCATGATCGCGCTCAGCCCGCGATACGCGTTCAGGCGCAGGATCTCGGACTCGATCAACAACTGCGCGAGCCGCTGGCGCACGACCGGATCGTCGCTCGCGACGATCCCGTCCTGGGCGCGCGTCTGCCGCGCGTGTTCGATCAGCTCGCCGAGCGCGATCTGCACGCCCACCTGGAGCCCGAACGCCAGCGTGCTGCGCTCGTGCATCAGGGTGGTGATCGCCACCGCCCAGCCGTTGCCTTCGCCGCCGATGATGTTCTCATCCGGGATGCGGGCCTCTTCGATGAACAGCTCGTTGAACTCCGCCTCGCCGGTGATCTGACGTAGCGGCCGCACGTGCACCGCGTCCTGCTCCATGTCCATCAGGAAATAGGTGAGCCCCTTGTGCTTGGGAGCGTCCGGATCGGTCCGCGCGACGAGCATGCACCACTTGGCGTGATGGGCAAATGTGGTCCACACCTTTTGCCCGCTAACCACCCACTGGTCGCCGTGCCGGACCGCCCGGGTCTTGAGCGACGCGAGGTCAGAGCCCGAATCGGGCTCGGAGAATCCCTGGCACCAGATCTCCTGGGCGGACAGGATCGGCGGCAGGTAGCGCTTGCGCTGCTCCTCGGTGCCGTGGGCAATCACGGTCGGGCCACCCATCGCCAGGCCCAGCACGTTGGCCACCTGCGGCGCGCGCGCCCTGACGAGCTCTTCGTTGAAGATCGCCTGCTCGACTAGCGTCGCGCCCCGGCCGCCGTACTCCTTTGGCCACGAGACGCCGGCCCAGCCGGCGCCGTGGAGCTTGCGCTGCCACTCGCGCCTGAACTCGAACGCGGCCTCGTCGCCGGCCGGTTCATGCCCCGGGTGGTTTTCGCCCAACCAGCTCCGCAGCTCGTCGCGGAACGCTTCCTCGGCCTGGGACAGGGTGAGATCCACGGGCGGGGATCGTACTGGCCGGCTAGCTCTCCTCCTGATCCTCCTCGTGGTGCTCGATGTCGTCGAAGCCGCGCTGCGGATCGGTCGGATCCTCGGCCTGGACCTCCCGCTCATCGCGCTCCTGGTCGTCCTGCTCGTCCCAGCCGTCCGCGTCGCTCGGATCGCGTTCTGCCACTTGCTCATCTCCTGTGGTCGAAGTCGCCGCGATCGCTCGTTTCCCAGCGACTCGGCCACTCAAACCGAGCCCGGCCGTCTCGGCACGCCGGCGGGGTCGGGAATACCCTGCGGAGCCGATGGACGAGCTCGCCAGCGCGCTTGCATTCGACCGCGGTGTGCACGCCCGCGGCGCCCGGCAGGCGACCGCGCTGCCGGAGGGGATGGTGATCCTGCATCCCGGTCTGCCCAGCGTCCACCACCTGAACTCGGTGCTGCTCGATGCGCCGCTCGGCCGACAAGTCGCCCTGAGCGCGATCGTCCGTCTCGCCGACGCCTGGCTGCGGCACCTCGCCTACCGCCGGGTGGTGCTCGACGACGCCGGCGCCGCTCGGCGGCTCCAGGAGTCGTTCAACGCCGCCGGCTGGACGCGTCAACGGACCGTGTTCATGGTCTGGCGGGGCGCGCGGGTGCAGCCGCCGAGGGCGGATCCGCGGGTGCGCGAGATCTCCGAGGCGGAGCTGCACACCCACCAGCTGGAGCGCTTCGCCGAGGAGCGCGGACGTCCGTCCCCGTACGCCGATGGACTGATCGCCGCCTTGGTCGCGGCCCAAGGTCGGCTGCGGGCGGGCACGCCCGCGCGCTGTTTCGGCGCGGGCGACGACGGCGCGGTGCGGTCCTCGTGCACGCTGTTCCTGGGAGAGGCGCCGCTCGCCGGCGGAGAGTCCGAGGGCGAAGGCCGCGTGGCGATGATCGAGGAGGTGGGAACGCTGATCGCCCACCGCGAACGCGGGCTCGCCCGAGCTGTGGTGATGGCGGCCGTCGCCGCGGCGTGGCGGTGGGGCGCCGAGCAGATCGTGATTCCGGCCGACGCCGACGACTGGCCCCAGCTGCTGTACGGAAGGCTCGGTTTCGCGCCCGTGGGGGAGCAGGTGGCGTTCACGCTGACGCGGCCCCCGTCCAACACCCGCCCTCTGTAGCCTCGATCCTGAGCATGAGCCACGCGAACCCGGCGCGCCCCGCCCCACCCGCACCCGAAAGCGAGCTCCCGGGCCCGTACCCGGTCGGTTCCTACGCGGCGCAGCTGAAGCGACGCCTGCGCGAGTTCGCGCACGTCCAGCTGGTCGGCGAGGTGTGGGGCTTTCACGCCAGTCGCAGCCGCGTGTACTTCGAGCTACGCGACCCCCGCGGCGCCCTCCCTTGCTCGATGTGGCGCAACGAATTCGACCTGCTCGGGGTGGCGCTCGCCGACGCGATGCAGATGTCTGTCGGAGGCGGCTGCGACTACTACCCTGGCAGCGCCACCTCCTCCCCGTCGTTCACGTTCGCCGCCTCGGAGCTGAGGATCGCCGGCGAGGGCGACCTGCTCGTGCAGCTCGAGCGGCTACGCCGGCGCCTCGATGCCGAGGGCGTGTTCCGGCCACAGAAGCTCCTCCAGCGCCCGCCGCTGCCCCGCGTGATCGGCGTCGTGACCGGCGAGCGAGGCAAGGCGCGCGACGACGTGCTCGCCGGGCTGCGCCGCCGCGGCTGGGCCGGACAGCTGGTGTGGGCGTTCGCGCCGGTTCAGGACCGCCACGCCGCTCCCCGCATCGCCGCATCGCTGCGCGAGCTGGCGGCGATCCCCCAGATCGAAGTGGTGATCGTCGCACGCGGCGGCGGCTCGCTCGCGGACCTGTTCGCGTTCTGCGATGAGGCGCTGTGCCGGACCGTCGCGCTGCTGCGCGTCCCCGTGATCTCGTCGGTCGGCCACCACACCGACCGCACGCTGATCGACGATGTGGCGGCGGTGTGCTGCTCCACCCCCACGCACGCCGCCGAGGCGGCGGTCCCGCTCGACTGCCGCGCCGCGCGGGCGGACATCGCCGCGAGCGCACGCCAGCTCCGCAACCACGGGCGCCGGGCAGTCCTCTCGCGGGCCCGGTCGCTGGGCCACCTCTCGCGCGCGCCGGCGCAGCAGGTGGCGCGCCATCGTCGCCACCTCCACCAGCTGCTGCGCGAGCTACGCGCCAGCGCCCGGCGCAGGCACGAAGCGGGACGCTCGCTCGCGGGCGTCCACCTGCTGGTCCTCCAGCGCTCGGCCGCGCGCGGCAAGAGCTCCGAGCACGACCAGCGAGCACGGGAGCTCGAGCGCATTTCGCTGGCGCTCGCGGCCCATGATCCGCAGCGCACGCTGGCGCGCGGCTACGCGCTGGTGGAGGACCGATCGGGTGAGCCGCTCGGCTCCGCCGAGCGCGCCCGCGCCGCGGGTGAGCTCGAGCTGCGCTTCCACGACGGCGAGGTTCCCGCGCGCGTCGAGGAGCCGCGGCGATGAACGACGAGCGTAGCTACGAGACGGCGGTGGCGCGGGTCGAGCAGATCATCCGGCGGCTCGACTCCGGCGAGGCCGGCCTGCGCGAGACACTCGAGCTGGTCAGGGAGGGTCGCGAGCTGGTCGAGTACTGCGCGAGCGAGCTCGACGCGGTCAGCCAGGGCCTGGAGGAGCTTCGGCTCGAGGAGCTGGTGGCGCGCCTCGAAGGCGGCGCCCCGGAGGCGCCGTCCGAGCAAGCGCGCACCGCGGGCGGCGACCGTTGAGCACCTTCGAGCTGCTCGCCGACCTTCCCCTGGAGGTCGAGGGCTATCGCCTCGAGGGCCTGCGCGCCAACGTCTCGAGCGGCTTCGAGCGCTTGACGACCGTGGTGCACCTGTATGGAGGCGGAGCCGAGGGAGTGGGCGAGGACGTCGTCTACCAGGCCGACGACCACGTCGCGTTCCAGCAGGCGGGGCCCGTGCTCGAGCTCGCCGGTCGCTACTCGCTGGGCGAGTTCTGCTCGCTGATCGACTCGCTCGATCTGTTCCCGGCTCCCGCGCAATGGGAGGTTTCACGGTTGTACCGCCGCTGGACCTTCCACAGCGCCGCGCTGGACCTCGCGCTGCGGCAAGCGGGCAAAGCGCTGCACGAGGCGCTGCACCGTGAGCCTCAGCCGCTGACGTTCGTGGTCTCGCTGCGGCTCGGCGAACCACCCACGCTGGACCCGATCGAGCGCCGCCTGGCCCGCTACCCGACGCTCCGCTTCAAGCTTGACGCCACCAGCTCGTGGACGCCAGAGCTGATCGCCGGCCTGGTCGGCACCGGCACGGTCGACTCAATCGACTTCAAGAGCCTGTATCGGGGGACGGTCGTCGATCAGCCGCCCGACCCGGTGCTCTACCGCCGCGTCGTCGACGCGTTCCCGAACGCCTGGATCGAGGATCCCGACGTGGTCACACCAGAGACCGCCGCGGTGCTCGCCGCCCACCACGACCGGATCACCTGGGACGCGCCGATCCACTCGATCGCCGACATCGAGGCGCTCCCGTTCGCACCTCGGATGGTCAACATCAAGCCCTCGCGGATCGGCGGCCTACCCAAGCTGTGCGCGACCTACGACTACTGCGCCGAGCACGGGATCGATGCCTACGGGGGTGGTCAGTTCGAACTGGGGCCCGGTCGCGGCCAGGCGCAGTACCTGGCTTCGCTGTTCCATCCCCAGACGCCCAACGACCTCGCCCCGGCCGGCTTCAACCGCGACGACCCCGCTGACGGCCTGCCCGCCAGCCCGCTCCCGCCCGCGCCGGATGCGACCGGCTTCCGCTGGCTGGCGTGACCGAGCTGGCTGGCGTGACCGCGATGGCCGGCCTGACCGAGATGGAGATTTCTCAGGCATAGGTCGAGAAATCTCCATCGCGCTGGCCCACGCCCCGCCAAGGCGCACCTCACAGCGCCAGCAGCAGCTTCCCCTGCACCGCTCGGGAGGCGAGCCGCTCGAATGCCTCGTTGACCTGCTCGAGCTCGAGCACCTCACCCACCCGCACCCGTAAGTCGCCCTCCCGCAGTGCCGCCAGCGCCCGCTCCCGACCCTGCCGCCGCTCGTCGGCACCGAGCTGTAGACCCGCGTACCCGAGCACCGAGAGCCGCTTGCGGTACAGCGTTCGCATGTTGAGCTCCACCTCCGCGCCGGCCGAGACTCCGAACG
>JAFAZB010000115.1 GCA_019240015.1 Solirubrobacterales bacterium | reverse complement strand
CGTCGTGCTCTGCGGCATCTCCCTGTTCATCTGGCGCGACGCCCGCCGGCGGGCTCCCGTCCGCCACCGCGCAGCGGCGGCCGGAATGTCAGGCTCGTCCGGCGTTGGCGGCCGCGGCGCCAAGCAGCGCGGCAAGCCCCGCAAGCTCAGTCCGGCCGAGCGGCGGCGACGCAAACGGGGGCGGGCGAGGTAGGGCCGGCTTTGGGGGGCGGTCCTGGGGGCGCGACGGAGGGGGCGCGACCCCTCCCGGCGAGCTGCGGGCGGGGGCGCGACCCCTCCCCACGAGTCCCCAGCTCCGCGACCTGCACGAGTCCCCAAACTCGACCCCCCAAACGCGAGATGGGTGTTCGTACACGACATACATGCATGAGCACCCATTTCGCCGTCCGCGGTCCCAGTTTGGGTGCTCGTGCAGGCGGGTCAGAGGGGCGCGCCCGCCCCGGGCCTATTCAGCGTCGAGCTGCCGGAGCGCGCGCTTGGCGCGCAACAGCTGGCGCTCCACGGTCCGGGCACTGTCGCCCGTGTGGAGCGCCATCTCTGCGTAGCTGAGTCCGAGCCCGTGCAACCACACCAGGCGTTGCTGGCGCGCTGGTAGCTGACCGATCTGCTCGAGCCGGGCCCGCTGGTAGACGAGCTCGTCCACCGGGAGCGTCGGCGGACCGGTCGACGCCGATCCGGCCGCAGTGAGCAGGTCCGGCAGCGACTGTTCGCGCCGCTCGCAGCGGGACAGCCTGAACGCCTCGCGCAAGGCGGTCTTGGCGAGCCAGCCGAGCGCCGTGTCGCGCCGCACGCGAGCGCAGTGGTCGACGAGCCGACTCCAAGCGGACTGGCACGCGTCTTCGACCACCGCGTCGGAAGCCCGCACGCTGCCCCGCACCAATCGCTCGAGCGGGCCGGCGAGCGCGCAATAGAGGTCTGTCATCTCCGAGGCCGACAAAGCATTGGGCATGGCTGACTCCAGTTGAGACTAAGTTGATACGAAAGAGCCTAGCGGTCTCAATGGCAGATCGCTACGCTTATCAAGTCTAAATTAGTCTCAATTTGCTTCAGGAGATCTCATGCGAGTTGTGCTTGCTGCAGTCACCGCCCACCCGAGCCCCACCGCGCTCCCGGGCAGCAACGTGCTCCAGCAGCTCGTCAACGGCGCCGAGGCCTGGGCACTGACGATCGCGCTGCTGGGCGCGTTCATCGGCGCCGCGCTGTGGGCCGTCGCGTCCCACACGCACAATCACCACTACGCGGCGCGAGGGCGGATGGCGGCCCTGATCTCCGCGGCGTCGGCGCTGGTCGTCGGCTCGGCGCCGGGACTCGTGAACTTCTTCGAGCACCTGGGGACCACGGCCCGGTGAGCACGCTGCTGCCCAGCACGGCCCGGTGACCAGACTGCTACCTGGGCGGGCGACGGTGATCGTGGCGGTCGCGGCCTGCGTGCTGACCGTCGCCGCGCCGCCGGCGTCCGCGTTCAATCCGCTGAAGCCGCTCTGCGGCGCCGCCGGACTGGCGAGCGGCCTGGCCGGCAAGGCCTGTGGAGCCGTGCAGCACGCGGGGAGCGTGCTCAAAGCCGGTAAGAAGTTGCTCTCCGGGCATCCGGTGGGCGCGGTCAAGACGATCGTCGGCACGGGTGCGGGCGCAGTCTCCAGTGCGGGGTCCGCCGCGGCGGCCGCGGTTGGGCTGGCGGCGGTCGGTGCGTGGGTGCTGACCGGGGCCAAGTTCGCGCTCGAGCAGACCGGCAAGGTGCTGGGCAAGACGACCAGCCCGCAGTTGCGGAGCACCTGGTTCTCGTCGGCCTACTGGCGGATGGCGGCGATCGCGGCGGTGCTGACGCTGCCGTTCCTGTTTGCGGCCGCGATCCAGGCTCTGGTCCGCTCCGATATCGGACTGCTCCTGCGCGCGGCGCTCGGGTACTTGCCGCTGGCGCTGATCGCGGTCGGCATCGCGGCGCCTTTGACGATGATGCTGCTGGCGGTGACCGATCAGCTCTCGGCGGTCGCGGCCGCGACCGGCGGCCAGGCCGGGACCCACTTCCTGGCCCGGGCCGGCATCGCGGTGGGCGTCCTGAGCTTCTTCCGCGGGTCCCCGTTCCTGGCGTTTCTGGTCGGCCTGCTCGCCGCCTCGGGAGCGATCGTGCTGTGGCTCGAGCTGCTGATGCGCGAGGCGGCGGTCTACATCGTCGTGCTGATGTTGCCGCTGGCGTTCGCGGCGCTGGTCTGGCCTGCCCGACGCGTCTGGGCGATCCGGGTCACCGAGCTGCTGATCGCGCTGATCCTGTCCAAGTTCGTGATCGTCGCGGTGCTCGCGCTCGGCGCGGCCGCCCTCGGCCAGGGCGGCCCGGGAGGGGTGACCGGAGCGATGGCCGGCGCGGTGCTGGTGCTGCTGGGGGCATTTGCGCCATGGGCCCTGCTGCGCTTGCTCCCGCTCGCCGAGCTGGCGAGCGGAGCCGCGGGAGCGCTACGCGGCGAGAGCTGGCGCTGGCGCGGAGCGGTCGACGGCGCGGACGAGCTGGCAAGTGGAGCCGCCGACTGGGTTCAAGCGACCACCCACGGCATGCGCCAGGAGGCGGAGGTGGTCTCCACGGCCCAGGACGGTCAGGACGGCGCTGGGGCAGAGGCCAGCAGGCTGGACGAGCTGGTGGCCGGGCCTCGCGACCGCGGCGGGATCGAGGCTGGCGGCGAGCCACCCGCGAACGAGCCGGAGCCGCAGGCGAACGAGCCGGGGCCGCCCGCGGGCGACCCGGAGCCCCCGGCTAGCCCGGGGCCCAGCGACGAGCGGTTGCCGGGCATGTCCAGCCGCTGGCAGCGGGAGGATCTGTCGTGGCGTCCGCTGACGCTGGGGCTCGACGACGGGTGGCCGCCGCCACCGCTGGTCGAGGACGGCAACGGTCCGGGCGAGGACCGCGACCCATTGCCTCCCTCGCAGGAGGGTCAGCGCCGATGAGCGGCACGCGGCTGCGCTTCCGCTTCGGACCGCTCGAGCGGCGGGGGATGCTGGGTCCGGTCCGCGCCGGGCAGGCGGCGCTGCTGGCGGCCGGGGCGCTGGTGGCGATCGCCGTGCTCGACCAGGCACCGAGCGCCGGCGGCGCGCTGGTCGCGATCGCCGTGTTCGGCGGGGCGGTGTTGCTCGCGCTCGCGCCGTTGGGACGCCGCACGGCGTCGGAGTGGCTGCCGGTCGCCGGCTCGTTCGCCGCGCGGTCGGTGACTGGCCGCGGGCGCTTTCGATCGCCGCTCCCAACCCGTGGCGGTGCGCCCGGGGAGCCCGTCGCCCCGGCAGTGCTGAGCGGCGTGAGGATCGTCGAGGCCACGCACCGCGATCGGGCGGTGGGAGCTCTCTCCGAGCGCTCGGGGCGGCTGCTGACGGCGGTCCTGGCCTGCAGGGTGCTCGCGTTCTCGCTGCTCGATCCCGAGGCGCAGGAGCGGCGGCTGGCACGCTGGGGACCGGTGCTGGCCGGCGCCGCCGGGTCGGCGATCAGGCGGATCCAGTGGATCGAGCGGACGGTCCCCGCGCAGGGCGACGATCTGGCGCGCTGGGTGCACGCCGAGCGTGACCCGGCGGTTCCGCTGCGAGGCACGCCGCTGATCGAGTCCTACCTGGAGCTGATCGGGAGCAGCGCGCAGGTCAGCCAGGAGCACGAGCTGCTGCTCGCGGTGCAGATCGACGGGCGGCGGGTGCGCGAGCGCGGCGAGGGCGCGGCGGTGCGGTCGCTGCTCGCCGAGACCGAACGGGTTGCGCATGGACTCGAGGCAGCCGAGGTGTCCGTGCTCGGTGCGCTCAGCCTGGCCAGCTGGGACGCGCGCTGCGGACCGCGTTCGACCCGTATGCACGGACCGAGCTGGCCGAGCTGGAGGCGGCCGACCGTGGCCGGGATGGGCTGGCCGAAGCCAACGCGTGGCCGCTCGCGGCCCGCGAAGGCTGGGACCACTACGCCAGCGACGGCGCGCTTCATGCCACCTACTGGATCGGCGCGTGGCCACGGGTCGACGTCTCGCCGATGTTCATGGACGCGCTACTCGGACGCTCGAGTGCCGTCCGCAGCGTGGCGGTCACGTTCGAGCCGATCGCGCCGGAGCGCTCGACGCGCGAGGTCGAGGCGGCGATCACCCGGGACCGTGCCGATCACGAGCTGCGGCGACGGTTCGGACAGTCCGAGACGGCGCGCCAACGCCAGGCGCGCGATGCCACCCGGCGTCGTGAGTGGGAGCTCGCCACCGGTCACGGAGAGGTGCGCCTCAGCGGCTTCGTCACGGTCTCGGGCCGCGACCGCGAGGATCTCCGGCGGGCCAGCTCCCAGGTGCTCGAGCATGCGGCGCGCGCGCGGCTCGAGCTGCACTGCATGTACGGGCAGCAGGCGGATGCGTTCACGTTCACGCTCCCCCTCTGCAGGGGTTTGCGATGAGCTCGCGCAGCGCGCAGCGACCGGGGCACCGCACCACCACCAGGAACGCACAGGCGATCTATCCGTTCATCGCCGCCGGGGGGCTGGGCGGCAGAGGCGTGTTCATCGGACGCGACTCGAGCGGCGGCGCGTTCTGCTACGACCCGTGGGTCCTGTACGCCGATGGCGTGCTCGACGACCCCAACGCGATCGTGCTCGGCAAGCTCGGGCAGGGCAAGAGCGCGCTCGTCAAGACGCTCTTGTGGCGCATGCTGCTGTTCGGCAGGCGGGCGTTCGTGCTCGATGTCAAGCGGGAGTACGGGCCGCTGTGCGACGCCGCCGGCGTGCGGCCGATCTCGCTCCAGCCGGGCGGCGGGGTGCGACTGAACCCGCTGGCCTCGCGCCCCGAGGAGCACGCCCAGCTCGAGTTGCTGCGCGCGGTGACGGTCACCGCGCTGGGCGCGCCGTTGACCCAGATCGAGGCCGCCGCCCTGCGCGAAGCGCTGCGGACGATCCGGGGCGCCAGCGCGGCCGAGCCGACGCTGCCGGCGATCGCCGCGGTGCTGTTCCAGCCGCCGGTGGAGATGGCGCGAGCGCTGCGCTGCACCCCGGAGGCGCTCGCCGGCGACGTGCGCCGGGCCGCGCTGGCACTGCAAGACCTCTGCGAAGGGCCGCTCAAGGGGATGTTCGACGGCCCGACCACGCCTGGGCTCGATCTCGACGCGAGGCTGCTGGTGCTAGACCTGCACGCGGTCCGCGATTCGCCCGCCGTCGGGATCCTGATGGCGTGCGCGACGGCGTGGATGAGCGCCGTGCTGGCCCGCGAATCGGACAAGCCGGGGCGGGAGCGGCTGATCAACGTCGCGGATGAGTCCTGGAAGATCGTCCAGCACACGGGGCTGGGGGAATGGTTTCAGTCCAACTTCAAGCTCGCTCGACAGTTCGGGGTGATGAACCTGGTCGTGCTGCACAAGCTCGCCGACCTGCAGGCGGCCGGAGATGCGGGGTCGCGTGCGGCGCGAATCGCCGAGGGCCTGATCGCCGACGCCTCGACAACAGTCGTCTATCACCAGGACGAGAGCCAGGTCCCGCTGACGCGCTCGCTGCTCGGCCTGTCCGAGAGCGAGGCTGAGCTGATCTCGATGCTGTCGGCCGGTCAGGCGCTGTGGCGCGTAGGGAGGCGCTCATTCGTCGTCCAGCACTATCGCTCGCGGCTGGAGGCCGAGCTGACCAACACGGACACGGGGATGAGCGTCACCGGCGGGAGGCTGCTCAGGCATGGACGGTAACCGCGTCGGAGGGGTGCCCGACGTGCTGATGCTGGCGGTGATCGGCTGCGCGGTCGCGCTCGGCGCGCTGGTATGGGTGTGGGGCGGTCTGGCGGGGGCGATCTTCGGCGCGGGCTGGCCCCGCGTCCCGGCCGCCGACGTGCTCGGGGTGCTGGCGCGGCTTCCCGCCCGGATCGCGGATCCGGGGCGCGCATGGCCCGCGTCGGTCCGGGGGCAGCTGCCAGGTGCAGGCGGCTTCTATCTGACGCTCGCGCTGCTGTTGGGCGCCGCGACCACGATCGGTGGGCTGGCCGGCCGCGCAGCTGGCCGGCCCGCGCTTCGGCGCCGTTCGGGCGCCGCCAGGTGGGCCAGCGCCGCCGAACTCAGATCGCTGCGAGCTGGACCGCTGGCGATGCCCAGCCGGCGCCCGGCAGCCGGCGACGGGGCGCGGCTGACGCTGGGGTGGCGGCGCGGGCGACTGCTGCGGGCCGAGCGGCGGCACGCGCTGGTGGCGTTTGGCCCGCCGCAGTCCGGCAAGTCGGCCGGCCTTGCGATCCCGGCGCTGC
>JAFAZB010000466.1 GCA_019240015.1 Solirubrobacterales bacterium | reverse complement strand
CTCCGAGGAGCCCCTCACTCGGCGGCGGATGATCTCGACCTCGCGCTGCGGGGTCGGGTAGTCGATCCAGTGATACAGGCAGCGGCGTTTGACCGCGTCGTGGAGGTCGCGCGTGCGGTTCGAGGTCAGCACGATCACCGGCGGATGGGTCGCGCGGATCGTCCCCAACTCGGGGATCGTGACCGCCGCCTCGGCGAGCAGCTCGAGCAGGAATGCCTCGAAGTCGTCGTCCGCTCGGTCGACCTCGTCGATCAGCAGCACCGCGGGGCGGGGCCCGGGGTGCTCGAGCGCCCGCAGCAGGGGCCGGCGGATCAGATACTCGGGACCGAACAGGTCCTCTTCCCGGAGCTTCGTGCCGCTCGCGTCGGCGAGCCGGATGCTGAGCAGCTGGCGGGGATAGTTCCACTCGTACAGCGCTTCGGCCGCATCGATCCCCTCGTAGCACTGAAGGCGGATCAACGGCGTGTCGAGCACCGCCGCGAGCGACTTGCCCGCCTCCGTCTTGCCGACCCCCGCCTCCCCCTCGAGCAGCAGCGGCTGAGGGAGCCGCAGCGACAGCAGCATCGAAGTCGCGAGACCTTCCTCGACCAGGTAGTCGGCCGCCGCGAGGCGTCGCGCGAGCGTCTCGACGTCCGGAACCAGCTGCCGGATCTCCTCGCCCGCCTCGCCCGTGACGCGAAGCGGGCTCATACCGACGGCGCGGTCATTGCGGCGGCTCGGGACGACCCTGCATCGCCGCCCAGACGCGTGCCGGGGTGCACGGCATGTCGATGTGCTTGACGCCGTGGCTCTGGTGCAGCGCATCGATCACCGCGTTGACTATCGCCGGTGGCGAGCCGACGTTCGGCGACTCGCCGACGCCCTTGGCACCCAGCGGATGGTGCGGACAGGGCGTGACCGTCTCGCCGAGCTCGAAGTCGGGACATTCGAGCGCGGTCGGGATCAGGTAGTCCATGAACGAGGAGTTCAGGCAGTTGCCCTCCTCGTCGAACGAGATCACCTCCATCAGCGCGATCCCGATCCCCTCCGCCAGCCCGCCGTGGATCTGGCCGTCGACGATCATCGGGTTGATCCGCACGCCGCAGTCATCGACCGCGATGAACCGCCGCACCTTCACCGCCGCCGTCTCGGGGTCGACGTCGACCACCGCGATATAGGCGCCGTATGGGTAGGTGAGGTTGGGCGGGTCATAGATGACCTGTGCGTCGAGGCCTCCCTCCATGCCCTCTGGCATCGGCTCACCGCTGTAGGCCCGCACCGCGATCTCGTCGATCAGCGCGCGCTTCTCGGGATCGCCCTTGACGTACCAGCGCCCTTTTTCCCAGGCGAGGTCCTCGGGCCTGGTCTCGAGCATCGTCGCCGCGATCAGCCGCGCTTTGTCGCGCACCTTGCGTGAGACGACCGCGACCGCGGCGCCCGACACCGGCGTCGAGCGACTCCCGTAGGTGCCCAGCCCGAAAGGCGTGCGGTCGGTGTCGCCGTGGCGGACCTGGACGTCCTCGGGCGGGATCCCCAGCTCCTCGGCGACGATCTGGGCGAAAGTGGTCTCGTGGCCCTGGCCTTGCGTCTGGGCGCTGATGCTGACGACCGCCTTGCCGCTCGGGTGCACGCGCAGGTCCGCGCCGTCGTTCATCGCCAGGCCCAGGATGTCCATGTGCTTGCGGGGCCCGGCGCCGACCCCTTCGGTGAAGAACGACACGCCGATCCCCATCAGCTCGCCCCGGGCGCGTTTCTCGGCCTGCTCGCGAAGCAGGTGCTCATACCCGGCGATCTCCATCGCGACCCGCATCGTGTTTGCGTAGTCCCCCGAGTCGTACGTCCAGCCGGTGGTCGTCTCGTAGGGAAACTGCTCGGGCTTGATGAAGCTGCGCATCCGCAGCTCGATCGGGTCGACGCCCATCTCGAGCGCCAGCGCCCCGACCATCCGCTCCACCAGGTAGACCGCCTCGGTGATCCTGAACGAGCAGCGGTACGCGACGCCGCCGGGTGCCTTGTTCGTATAGACCGCCTTGACCTTGACGTGCGAGGCCTGCAGGTCGTAGGAGCCGCAGCAGATGTGGAAGAACCCAGCCGGGAACTTGGTCGGCTGGGCGGTCGAGTCGAACGCCCCGTGGTCGGCGATCACGTCGACCCGCAGGCCCGTGATCTTGCCGTCCTTGGAGCACATCTCCGCGTGCATCACATAGTCACGCGCGAACCCGGTCGAGATCAGGTTCTCGGTGCGGTCCTCGATCCACTTGACCGGGACGCCCGCCACGATCGAACCCGCGATCGCGCACACGTAGCCCGGGTACACCGGCACCTTGTTGCCGAACCCGCCGCCGATGTCGTTGCAGCGGATTCTGATCATGTGCTCCGCGAGCCCCGCCACATGCGCGTACACAGTGCGATGGGCGTTCGGAGCCTGGTTGCCGTTGTAGATGTCGAGCTGGCCGGTCTGGGGGTTGAAGTCGGCGATCAGCCCGCACGTCTCGAGCGGCGCGGGGTGACAGCGCGGGTAGATGATGTCGCGGGTCACGACCGTGTCGGCCTCCGCGAACACGCGGTCGGTGGCCTCCTGATCGCCGGCCTCCCACAGCGGGCTGGCGAGGTTGTCCTGCTGGCCCTGCTTGTCGTCGCGGATCAGCGGCGCGTCGGGATCGAGCGCCTTGCGCGCGTTGACGACCGCCGGCAGCGGCTCGTACTCGACGTCGATCAGCGCCAGCGCGTCACGTGCCGAGTACTCGTCGGTGGCGATCACGAACGCGACCTCCTGCCCCTGGAAGCGCACCTTGTCGCCCGCCAGCACCGCCTGGGTGTCGTAGGAGATCGTCGGCATCCACGCCAGCCCCAGCGTCTCCAGATCCCTGGCCGTGACCACCGCCGCGACGTTGGGATGCGCGAGCGCCCGGGAGGTGTCGATCGAGACGATCCGCGCGTGTGCGTACGGGCTTCGCAAGATCGCCCCGTGGACCATTCCGGGCAGGCGGATGTCGTCCAGATACGTGCCCTTGCCGCGGATGAAGCGAGCATCCTCCTTGCGCTTGAGTCGCCCGAAGCCGATCGGACGCTCGGCGGTGGCGCTCGGAAGGTTCTCTACGGTGGCCATCGCTCACGCCTCCTGTCTCGTCGCGGCTTCATGATCCGCGGCCCAGCGCACCGCGCTGACGATGTTCTTGTAGCCCGTGCAACGGCAGATCGCGCCCGAGATCGCGACCCGGATCTCCTCGTCGCTGGGGTTGGGGTTCTCGTCCAGCAGCGCCCGCGTCGTCATCAGCATTCCGGGCGTGCAGAACCCGCAATGCAGCGCGTGATGCTCGTGGAACCCGAGCTGGACGGGATCGAGCCTGCCGTCGGACTCGAGCGACTCCACGGTGCGGATCTCGTGTCCCTCGCACATCGCCGCGAGGATCGTGCACGACTTGACCGGCTGGCCGTCCATCAGCACCACGCAGGCCCCGCAGTTCGACGTATCGCAGCCCCAGTGCGTGCCGGTCAGCCCCGGGGTCTCGCGGATGTAGTGCACGAGCAGCTGGCGCGGCTCGACGTCGCGGGAGACCGGCTCCCCGTTGATCGTGATCTTCAGTTGCATGTGCCGCTAGGCCTCCTGGTTCAGGGCACGGGCTGCGGCCCGGCGCAGCGCGCGTTTGGTGAGCACGCCCGCGAGGTGGCGCTTGTAATCGACCGGTCCGCGTCCATCCGCCACCGGCGAGCAGTCGGCCGCGGCGATCTCGCCCGCCTGCGCGAACAGCTCATCCGACGGCGTGGAGCCCCGGAGCAGGTCCTCGGCGCGCGAGAGGTGAACGGTCGTCGGCCCCACCGCGCTGAGCGCCACACCGGCGTCGACGATCGTTCCACCGTCGATCCAAACCGCCGCGGAGGCCGCCGCGATCGCCCAGTCGCCGGCGCGGCGCTCGACCTTCTCGTGTGCGCTGCCAGCCCCGGGCATCACCGCGAGGCGCACCTCGGTCAGCAGCTCGCCGTCGCCGACGGCCGTCACATACGGGCCCACGTGGAACTCATCCATGGTGACGGTCCGTACGCCGCCGGCACCGTGGATCACCGCCTTGGCCTTCAG
>JAFAZB010000109.1 GCA_019240015.1 Solirubrobacterales bacterium | reverse complement strand
GCCCGAGCGACTGGCACTGGTCGAGCTCGCGCGCTCGGGCGCTCGCCGCGAATGGTCGTTCGGCGAGGTCTCGGAGCGCACCGCAGCGCTGGCCGGCGGCCTCTCGACGCTCGGGGTGGGACGCGGCGACGTGGTGATGACGCTGATCGGCAACCGGCCCGAGTGGGTGCTAACGATGGTGGCGTGCTTTCGGATCGGCGCGGTCGCGCTGCCGTGCAACGAGCAACTCCGCGCCAAGGACCTGGCGGTGCGGATCGCGGCCGCCGCACCGAAGCTGATCCTCGCCGACGAGCGCAACGCGGGTGAGCTGGGCGAAGCCGGCGCGCGGTGCGAGGTGCTGACGGTGCCCGACGGGTCGCTGTTTGACCACGAACCCTCGGAGACCGTGGAGCTCGGTCCCACGGAGCCCTGCCTGATCACCTTCACCAGCGGCACCACCGGCGAGCCGCGGGGGATCGTCCACGGTCAGCGCTACCTCCCGGGACAGCTTCTGCAATCCGAGCACTGGCTGGACGCGCGGCCCGGCGACCTGGTGTGGTGCACGGCTGCCAGCGGCTGGTCGAAGTCGGCCCGCAACGTGTTCATCGCGCCGTGGTTGCGGGGGGCGGCGGCGCTGCTTCACGACGCGCGCTTCGATCCCCACGAGCGGCTCGCGATCCTGGCCGCCGAGCGCGTCGACGTGCTGTGCATGGCGCCGACCGAGTACCGGGTGATCGCCAAGCGCGCGGCGCTCGAGCCGCTGCCGTCGCTTCGCAGCCTGGTGGCGGCGGGCGAGGCGCTGAACCCCGAGGTGCTGCGAGCGTTCCAGGAGGGCGTCGGGCTCGAGATCCGCGACGGGTACGGCCAGACCGAGACCGGTCAGCTGACGGGCATGCCCGCCGGCTCGCCGGCGCGGCCCGGGTCGATGGGCGTACCGCTGCCCGGGGTCGAGCTGGAGGTGTCGGGCGGCGAGCTGGTGCTGGCGGATCCCGCCAGCGACCCGACGTTCTTCGTCGGCTATATCGACGGGTCCGCCGCGCCTGAGGATCGGCCGTGGCGCACCGGCGATCGAGTCCATCGCGACGAGGACGGCTATCTGTACTTCGAGGGCCGCAGCGACGACCTGATCATCTCGGCGGGCTACCGGATCGGCCCGTTCGAGGTGGAGTCGGCACTCGTCTCGCACGCCGCGGTCGCCGAAGCCGCTGTGGTCGCGGCGCCCGACGATGAGCGAGGCGCCGTGGTCAGGGCGGTGGTGGTGCTTCGGGAGGGGTTCGCGCCGAGCCGGGGCCTCGCCCAGGAGCTGCAGGAGCACGTCAAGCGGGAGACCGCGCCGTACAAATATCCGCGGATCGTGGAGTTCGCCGCGGAGCTGCCGAAGACCGCCAGCGGCAAGGTACGCCGGGGCGAGCTGCGCGCTCAGTAGGAGTTAGAGGGACCCGCGGAGCTGCTCGCCGGCGTCGTGGAGCCCGCGCCGCCCGAGACGCCGGAGCTGCCGCCGGAGACGAGCGTGCCCTGCATGCCCAGCATCCGGTGGCCGTCGATCGGACAGAAGAACACATAGCGGCCGGGCTTCGAGAGATCCACCTTGAGCGTCGCCGATGCGCCGGGGGCAATCCGGCCGGTGCTGACCACGCCGCTGGGGGTCTGCACCGACAGCGCGTGCGTGACCTTGCCGTCATTGCGCACGGTGATCGTGACCGGTCCGGCGGCGGGCACCGTCGGGTCGGACGGGGTGATCTTGAACTCGGTCTCGCTCAGCGTCAACGCGTGGGCGGCGGGGGCGGCCGCCGGCTGGGTCGAGCTCGAGGCGCTCGAGCTCGCGCCGGCATTGCTCGTGCTCGAGCTGGCGCTCGAGGAGCCGCAGGCGGCGATCAGGGCGGCCACCAGCAGCGAGGCGGCCAGAAGCGGCGCGGATTTGGCGGTGGGCAGCATCGAATGTCCTCTCTCGCGGGTCGCTCCTACTGACGCCACCGAGGCCCGAAACGTTCCCGCTAGCCTGGACCGGATGAGCCACGACCGCCCCGTGATCGGGATCTGCGCCAGCCTCCGCCATGCCAAGTGGGGGGTGTGGGAACAGCGGGCGGCGCTGTTGCCCTACGACTACATCACCGCGATCCAGCGCGCCGACGGGCTCGCATTGATGATCCCCCCGGACGCTCGCCTGCGCGAAGATCCGGACGAGGTGCTCGAACTGCTCGACGGGCTGATCTTCGCCGGCGGCAATGACCTCGATCCGTCTTTCTATGACTCCGAGCCCCATCCCGAGACCGACGTGCCGATCCCCGAGCGCGACCAAGCCGAGCTGGCGCTGGCGCGGCGCGCGGTGGAGCGCGACCTGCCCGTGCTGGGGATATGCCGCGGGATGCAGGTGCTGAACGTCGCGTTCGGGGGGAGCCTTCGCCAGCACCTACCCGACGACGTGGGGCACGAAGATCATCGCCGCATCCCGGGCAGCTTCGATGGCTCCGATCACGATGTCCGCCTGAAGGCGGGATCGCTGGCGGCGCAGGCCGCCGGCGAAGCGGTCCACGCGACCAAGTCCCACCACCACCAGGGAGTGGAGCGGATCGGCGACGGGTTCGAAGTGACCGGCTACTCGACGCTCGATGAGCTTCCCGAGGCGATCGAGGCCCCTGCCAGGCGGTTCGTGTTGGGGGTGCAGTGGCACCCCGAGGCCGACGAGCGCAGCCGCGTGATCGCGGCGCTGGTGCGCGAGGCCCGCGGCTACCGCAACGGTCGCGGCTCCGAGTAACCCGCGGCTCGCACCGCGCCCAGCACCTCCGCGGCGTGGCGCGGGCCCCGCGCCTCCAGCACCAGCTGCACGGCGGTCTCGCGAATGTGAAGGTCGAAGCCCTCGCGGAGGTGCTCGACGTCGACCAGGTTGGCGCCCCGCTCGCCGACCAGCGACAGCAGCTGGGCCA
>JAFAZB010000300.1 GCA_019240015.1 Solirubrobacterales bacterium | reverse complement strand
CGCGTAGACGTACCGACGGTCCGGGTCGGCGATCGGCGTCGTGTTGGTGATCTGAGCTGTACCTTCAAAGCCGCCGATCGCGGGCGGCACGTATTCCCACAGCCTCCCCCCCGTCCCCGCGTCAAGCGCGATCGTGCGGCCGTAGGTAGTTGTCATCACGAGCACGTCCCGGATCCGGCCTCTGAGCTTGAGCGCGTGGAGCTCGATCACGGATGAGTCGACGGTTCCGTCGAGCTGTACGACCCGCACCCCGAGGTGAGCGACGTTGGCGGCCGTGATCCCCGTGTTTGCCGGTCCGACGCCGCTTCGCTGCGGGTCGTAGTCGAACCGGGGCCAGTCCCCCCCGACGGCGGTGCCGGCGGCAAGCTCGGCCGGCGGGTTCGAAGCCGTGCGCTTTGCGGCCGCGCCGTGTCCCTGGCCCCCACATGCCACCAGCAAGCCCGCGCAGGCGAGCGCGGCGATCCGAACGCGCCTAGGCAAAGCTCAGTGCTGCCCGTGGGTGGGCGGGGGCAGGGCTCCGTCGAGCGTATTTCCCACGGACTGAAGCGCCTGGGTGCCGGCGCTCCCGACCGGTCCGGGCAGCCGCTGGGTCACCCCCGTCAGCGCGCTAACCACCCGCTCGACCGCGGTCGAGGAGCCCGAGGAGCTGCCTTGCCCGCCGGATCCCGGACCGGGTCCACGCGCGGGTGAGGAGCCGCCCCCCGCGCCGCGCACGCCCACCGTTGAGCCTCGCTCCCCGCGCGCACCCCCACCGAGCTGGGGACCGGCTCCCGGGGCTACTCCAGCCCCCGTGCCGGCTCCCGCTCCGCTCGCCGATGACGCACCGGCGATCGCCACCGCCAGCGGCAGCGCCCCCGGGAGCGCAGCCGGGCCAGCCCGGCCGCCCCCGGGCGGGGCGCTCGCACGTGGAATGCTTGGGCCCGAGAGCACCTGACCAATCGAGCCGAGCGCGCCCAGCCCGCCGCCGAGGACGGCGACGCACAGTGCCGCCAGCAAGCTCGCAGGGGCCACCAGCGCTGCCCCCGAGGCTCCGTACGCCTGGCGTGTCCACGCGCGGGCCAGATTCACCTTCGGGATGGTAGCCCGCAGCGGCCGCCCGGCCGGGCGGTTCCGGTCACACCCGGCTGTACGCTCGGCGTGCCATGCGGCATCTCTCGATCGCTCGCTCCCTCCGTCTGGCACTCACCGGCTTGACGTTGGTGCTCGCGCTGATCGCCGCGCTGGGGGTCTCGGCTCTCTACGGCTCGCGCCAGCGTTACGAGAACTCGATCTCGCGGAGCTCCGCCCTGGCGGCCGCCGCGGCCAACCTCAGTGCGGCCGGAGTCGCCGAGGAGGAGGTCCTCCGCGACGCGCGTGGGCCCGGCGCTGGGCCCGCGCGCGCCGCCGCCGCCGCACAGTTCCGCTCGGCTGCGGCCACGGCGAGCGGATTGGCGCGCGATGACACTCCGAGCGCGCGGCTCGTGGCCGCCGAGATCGCCGCCGAGGACCGCGCGCGAACGCTTGGAGCCCACGGTCGATTCGTACTGGCCACGGCGCCAGGCGGTCCGTTCGCAAGCGCGCGCGCCCTGGCAGTCCGGCTGCAGGCCCGCCAGCAGGCGCGGCAGCTCACGGCACGCGACCAGGCGCGCTCGGACTCTCGCAAGTCGCTGCTGTTGATCGTCGCCGCTGGGCTGCTCGCAATCATCGGCGCCGTCTCGCTCGTGACCTTGTTGATTGGCGCGATGCGCGCCCCGCTCGACTCGCTCGTCCGGGCCACCCACGGCCTCGCCTCGGGCGAGCTCGGCCGGAGGGTAACGCCATCTGGACCCCGCGAGCTGCGGGAGCTCGGCGCCGCGTTCAACGCGATGGGCGAAGAGCTTTCGCGGGCTCAGCGGCGGATCGAGCAGGAGCGCGAGCGCCTGGCCGTCACGATTGAGAGTCTCGGCGACGCGCTGATCGTGACCGAGGGGGACTCGAGCACGATCGCCGCCGTCAACCCTCGCGCCGGTGCGCTCGTGCCCGAGCTCACCGTCGGCGGGCGCGCCGATGCTGCCGGTAGCCCGCTGCCGGCACTCGAAGCCGGGCTCGAGGGGGAGACGACCGTGGAGCATCGCGGGCAAACCCTGTCGATCACCGCCGTGAAGCTGGGGGGCGAGCGCGGAGGCGTCGTCTGGACGGTGCGGGACGTGAGCGAGCGAGCCCGGCTCGAGCGGGCCAAGAGCGACTTCGTCGCGACGGCGTCTCACGAGCTGCGCAGTCCGCTGACCTCGATCAAGGGGTTCGTCGAGCTGCTCGAGAGCCAGCCAGAGAACATGACCGAGCGTCAGCGCGAGTTCGTGGAGATCATCCTGCGCTCCACCGATCGTCTCGTCGAGCTGGTCAACGACCTTCTCGACGTCGCGCGCATCGACGCCGAGCACGTGGAGATCAACCGCACCCCGATCGATGTCGGCGAGGCGGCGCGAGAGGTTGCGGAGCTGATGGGACCCCGGATCGCCGAGAAGCACCAGCGGCTGGGGGTCTATGTAGCGGGC
>JAFAZB010000283.1 GCA_019240015.1 Solirubrobacterales bacterium | reverse complement strand
CAATGTGGCGCTGCCGAAGATCGCCAGCTCGCTGAAGGCGAGCTTCTCCGACATCCGGTGGGTGATCGACGCGTACGCGCTGACCCTCGCCGCGCTGCTGCTGACCGCGGGGGCGCTGGCCGACCTGATCGGACGCCGGCTGGTGTTCGCGACCGGGCTGGTGCTGTTCGCGTTCACCTCGTTCCTGTGCGCGATCTCGCCGAGTGCGCTGTTCCTGATCCTGGCCAGGGCAGGGCAGGGGGTCGGCGGGGCGATCATGTTCTCGACGGCGCTGGCGCTGCTGGCGCAGGAGTTCCACGGCCGCGAGCGGGGCACCGCGTTCGGCGCCTGGGGGGCCACGATCGCTGCCTCTGCGGCCGTTGGCCCGTTGCTGGGCGGTGCGCTGACGGAGGGTCTGGGCTGGTCCTCGATCTTCTACATCAACGTCCCGGTCGGAATCGCCGCGGTGGCCCTGACGCTGGCGAAGGTCGGCGAGTCGCGCAACCCCGAGGGGAGCAAGATCGACTGGGTGGGGACCGTGACGTTCACCGCGGCGCTGTTCCTGCTCGTGCTGGCGATCATCCGCGGCAACGCCGAAGGGTGGGGCAGCACGCTGATCGTGGCGCTGTTCGCCGGCTCAGCGGTGCTGCTCGCGCTGTTCCTGGTTTCCCAGTTCGTGCAGGAGAACGCGATGTTCGACGTCTCGCTGTTCCGCAAGCCCACCTTCAGCGGCGCCTCGCTCGCCGCCTTCAGCGTGTCGTGCGCGATGTTCGCGATGTTCCTCTACCTGGTGCTGTTCCTACAGACCAATCTGGGCCTGTCGCCGCTGCAAACGGGGCCCCGCTTCCTGCCGTTCACCGTGCTGGCATTCTTCATCGCCGCGGCCTCGGGCAATCTCTCGGTCAGGGTGCCGGTCCGGCTGCTGATTTCGATCGGGCTGGCGTTGGTGTGCGCGGGGCTGCTCTTGATGCGGGGGCTGAGCGCTTCCTCGCACTGGACTTCGCTGCTGGCCGGCTTCATCGTTGCCGGCTCCGGGGTGGGACTGCTCAACCCGGCGCTCGCCTCGACGGCGATCGGCGTCGTTCCCCCACAGCGCAGCGGGATGGCCAGTGGCATCAACAACACGTTCCGCCAGGTCGGGATCGCGACCGGGATCGCGGTGCTGGGGGCGATCTTCGAGAGCGTCCTCGCGAGCAAGCTCGCGCCAAAGCTGGCCGGCACGCCGGTCGCCGGCCACGCCGCTCAGATCGCGCATGCGGTCGCGGCCGGCGGCGCTCAGCAGGTGCTCGACTCGGTCCCGCCCGCGCAGCGCGCGGCCGCCAGGGCGGCGATCCATTCCGCGTTCGCGAGCGCGATGAACGACATCCTGCTGGTCAGCGCGGTGATCGCGTTCGTGGGTGCCGTGCTGGCATTGCTCCTGGTCCGCAGCCGCGACTTTGCGCGCTACGGAGCCGCGGAGCCCGCCGCCGCGACCGCCTGACCCGACGCCCGCCGGTGAGGTGGCGTTCGCGGGTCGGGTCGCGTAGGGGAGCCGGTCAGAGCCCCGGCGGATGCCGGACCGCGAACGTGCTCAGGTCCGGCTCATCCGCGGGACGGTTGGACCAGCGCGAGCCGGTCTCCGCGAGCGCCACGGTGTCGAACCGAAGTCCGGCGACGTACATGAAGGTGTGGCCCGCGTTGGCGAACACCGTGATCCACTTGCCCGGGCCCGGGTCGCCCCAGTTCTCGAGCTGCCCCGAGACCACCATCGTGTTGAGCAGGTGGGCGGCGGCGAACACGAAGCTGATCGAGCCGGAGCAGTCGTAGGCGGTGTCCTCGTAGGTGATGTGACCGCCGCCGTAGCGGTACGGCAGACGCGCGATCTCGTTGCCGGCCGAGATCACCTCCTGTACCGCCGCCGGCGCGTCGACCGGGGCGATCGCGAGCCCATTCGAGGTCAGCTGCGCTTGGTTGGTGCTCGCCGACAGGCCGCTCGCCGCGAGCTCCTGGCGAATCTCGGCGTCTGACACGGGCTGCGGGAGCACCGCGGAGTCAGAGCCCGAGCCGACGCCGACCGACGCGGCGGACGCGGGGTAGGAGGCCGAGGAGCCCCCGGCTCCCGCCACCGGCTCGACCGCTTGGGGGTGTGCGTGGAGGGCCGATCCCTGGCCGTTCCCGTCCGAGGGGGTCGTGTTGGTGACTGCCTGCCCGCAGCCAACCGCAAACAGCGAGGCGAGCGCCAGCGCCGCGATGCCACGTCTGCGCACGGCGGGAGTATGACGCCTGCAACTGGCGCCACGCGCCGGTGCGCTCCGCCGCGAGCCCCAGCTCCCCGGATCGTCACAAATCATGCACTGGTCGGGGGCCGACGAGGGGTTCGTGCGATTGGATCGATCAGGGCGTCGCCGAAGGACCCACCCCCCGACGAGGGTGCGGGAGTGGGAGATTTTGATGATTCGGGGCGCGCGCCGGGGGGCGCGGGGGGCCGTGCGGCGGGGGGCCGTGCGGCGGGGGCGCGCCGGGGGGCCGGGGAACGCGCCCCGCGCCGCTACGCCCTTGCGATCGCGGCCGGGTCGGGGCGCTCGAGCCGCGTCATCGTGACGCTCGCGTCGAGCTTGGCGTTGGCGCCGCCGCGGTACACGCCT
>JAFAZB010000225.1 GCA_019240015.1 Solirubrobacterales bacterium | reverse complement strand
GTGGTCAGGTCGCCGTCGAGCCGGAACCGGCTGCCCGCGTTCGGACCGCGCATGACCAGGAGCAGCGCGCTGCCGGGCGGCAGCGCGCCGAACGACGCCGAGTCGGGGAACAGGTCGTCGCCGAGATCGTCCTCGGTCCGGCCCAGCGAGATCGTCGAGGTGGACTCGCCCGGGCGTTCCGGCGGGCCGCCCGGCGGGTAGCCGCCGGCCGGATAGCCGCCTGTCCCGCGGGGAGCACCAGGCCCGCCGGGCATCCCTGATCCGGGCGGCACCGGCGCGGTCAGCTGGGTTCCGCAGTAGGAGCAGAACCTGGCCCCGTCGGGATTCGGCCGACCGCACCGGGCGCAGTAGACGCGTGGCATGACTCCGCTCGGCCTCCCCTGGTTGTGCTCATCCTGATCGAGCGATCCAGCCCAAGGTACGCGAGAGGAGGCGCGGCGGTCCATGCGCCACGCGAACAGCCCGCGCCGTCCGCGCCCGCCATTTTCGCCGCGACGCTTCCGCCACACCGCCGTCTCACCTCCGCCGTGCACCCGCCGCCATGCACTCCTGCCCTACCAGGCCCGTTCCCGGGCCCGCCCCGGCGGGCGGTGACCGCCGGGCGAATCGCAATGCGCGCGATTCTCTCACATTCACGAATTCCGCGTGGTTGGCGCCTTTCGCATCATCGCGTGAAGGACATAGCCTACCCGGCCACAGAGCTAGTATCCGGGCACCTAACCGCAGTATCCGGGACACCGGGCGGTAACCGCCAGCCCTTGTCCAGGCAACTGCTCGGGCAGCGGCCCTAGCGCCCGGCCTGCTCCACCACCGACGCCCACTCATCGAGCAGCAGCTGCGCCGTGTCGGCGTCGTTCCCTTCCGCCCACAGGTGGGTGACCGCGTCCGCCGGGTCGGGCAGCACGAGCACCCAGCCGCGGTCCCGCTCGGTCACCCGTACCCCGTCGGTGGTGTCGATTTCGTGGTCGCCCGCCGCCTCCATGACCGTCCGCATGACGCCGCCCTTGGCCGCCCACGGCGTGGGGATGGACCGGCGGAGCAGGTGCGCGGCCGGGATCCTGGCGTCGATCTGGCTCAGCGTCAGCCGGGTCCTGGCGACCAGGCCGAGCAGCCGGACGAAGGCCGCGATGCCGTCGATGGTCCGGGCGCACTCCGGCACCACGAAGCCGCCGTGGCCGTCGGCCGCGAAGATGACGTCATCCTGGGCCGCCGCCAGCGTGAGCGCGTGCATGGTGGTGGGCGTCCATTCCACCTGGACGCCGTGGAACCGGCAGACCTGCTCGGCGACCCTGGTCGTGGTCACCGGCAGCGCCACCCGGCCCCGCTTGCGCTCGGCGGCGACCAGGTCGAGCACGGACAGCAGGGCCCGGTCCTCGCTGACCAGCTCGCCCTTCTCGTCCACCAGCTGGATCCGCTCGCCCACCGGGTCGAACCTGACCCCGAACGCGGCCCGGGACGAGGACACCACGTCGGCCAGCCGCTGCAAGCCCGCACGCTGCTGCGCGACCGTCTCGGTCGGCGACACCTCGTCAAGCCGGTTGTTCAGGGTATGCACGTCCACCCCGATGGTGCCGAGCAGGCTGGGCAGCACCAGCGAGGCGGTGCCGCCGGCGCAGTCCGCGACCACCTTCAGCCCGGCCTCCCGCACCCCGCTCATGTCGATGCAGCGCAGCAGTTCCCTGGTGTAGGACTCGACGACCCGGGGCGGGTAGCTCAGCTCCGCGATCTCGCCCGGGAAGGCGCGCCTGAACTCCTGCCGGGAGAAGACCCGCTCCAGCTTGCGCTGGTCGGCCTGGGACAGCTCGGCGCCGCGTTCGTCCAGGAAGATGATGTCGACCGACTGCGGGTCCCCCGGCGTGGTGCGCAGCGCGATCCCGCCGCTGTAGTGGTCCCTGGCGGTCTCGTACCTGGCCACAGGAAGCGGCTGGGCCTCCAGGTCCACCACGTTGATCGCGCTGGCGTTGAGCGCGCCCTGCACCGCGCGCTTGAGCGTGCGCGCGGCCCGGGACACGTCCCGCGAGGTGGTGACGGTCGAGCCCTTGCGGAGCATGGTGGCGTAGGCGCTGGCCAGCCGGACCGCGAGCTCCGGGGTGACCTCCACGTTGACCAGGCCGGAGACGCCGCGCGGGCCGAACAGCGTGCGCTGGCCCCGGGACTCCCAGATCACGCTGGTGTTGACCACGGCGCCGGCCTCGATGGTCTTGAACGGGTAGACCTTCACCGTGGCGGACAGGTACGCCTCCGGCTCGATCACGCACTCGTCCCCGACGACGGCGCCCTCCTCGATCCGCGCCAGCCTCATCACGTCGGTGTTCTTGCCGACCACGCAGCCCCGCAGGGTCACGCCCTGGCCGACGTAGACGTTGTTGTGCACCACCGCGCGGTGCAGGAAGGCACCCTCCTTGACCACAACGTTGCTGCCGATCACGGTGTACTCGCGCAGGTGCGCGCCCGCCTCGATCTTGGCGTAGTCGCCGATGCACAGCGGGCCGGTGAGGACCGCGTCGGTGTCGACCTCGGCGCCGGGGGCGACCCACACGCCGGGCGAGACCTCGAAGCCCGCGATGTCGGTCTGCAC
>JAFAZB010000149.1 GCA_019240015.1 Solirubrobacterales bacterium | reverse complement strand
ATGTGCATCACGTGGGAGTAGTTCTCGACCGCCATGAAGTCGGCGACTGCAACGCTGCCGTACTCGCACACTCGCCCCAGGACGTTGCGCCCCAGGTCGACGAGCATCACGTGCTCGGCGCGCTCCTTGGGGTCGGCCAGCAGCTCCTGCGAGTTCCGCCGGTCCTCCTCGGCGCTCGCGCCGCGCGGCCGGGTCCCGGCGATCGGCCGCGTCGCCACCTCCCTGCCGGTGACCGTGATCAGCGGCTCGGGGCTGGCGCCGGCGACCTCGAAGTCGCCGAAGTCGAGGAAGTACATGTAGGGGCTCGGGTTGACCGCGCGCAGGCCACGGTAGATCGAGAATGCTTGCACCGGAACTGGGGCCGACCAACGCTGCGAAGGCACCACCTGATAGGCGTCGCCCGCGAAGATGTACTCCACGATCCGGGACACCATCGCCTCGAACTGGGCACGCGACATGTTCGAGCGGAACTCGGGCAGGGCGCGATCCGGGGCGGGAGGCCGGGCGGCCCGCGGCACCGGGCCCGCGAGGCGCCAGCGCACGTCCCGGATCGTCTCCACCGCCTCCGCGTAGGACGCATCGAGGTCCTCCTCGGCGTACGCGTTGGCGATCACGGTGACGGTGTGCTTGAGGTGGTCGAAGATCACCAGCGCGTCGGTCATCATCAGCGCCAGATCGGGGAGCCCGAGCGGATCGGGGTTCGGCGACCCGAGCGGCTCCACCGAGCGGACCAGGTCGTAGGCGAACATGCCGACCGCCCCACCCGCGAACGGCGCAGCGGCGAGCTCAGCCGCCGCGGGGACGCGGAAGCGGCTCAGCTCGGCGGCCACCAGCTGGTAGGGATCGCCCGGGTCGCCGATCGACCAGCGGAGCACCTTGCGCGGCCGAAAGCCGATGAACGAGTAACGCCCCACCCTCCCCTGGTCTGCGGACTCGAGCAGGAACGCGGGTCCCTGCTCGCGCAGCTTCAGAAACGCCGACACGGGCGTCTCGCAGTCGTCGATGAACGTCTCGCGCAGCGGGATCAGGTTGTGCTCGCGCGCCAGCTCCCGGGCCTGCGCCAGCGACGGCGAGGCCACGCCGGAGCCCGGCTCAGCCCTTGCGACGGCCATCCAGCACCCGCTCGGCGTCGACGAGCGAGAGCTCGCGACCGCGGAGCAGCACCGCCAGGTGGTAGAGCACGTCGGCCGCTTCCTCGGCGACCCGCTCGGAGGACTCCTCGCGGGCAGCGCGCGCCACCTCCTCGCCCTCCTCCTGCACCTTGGCGGCCGCCCGCCCGGGGTCGGCCAGCAGGGCCGCGGTGTAGGACTCCGCGGGCATTGCCCGCGCGCGCTCGGAGATGGTGCGCTCCAGCGTCGGGAGCGCCTCGTGGGGGGCCGCGGGGCGGAGCTCGCCGCGGTGAAAGCAGCTCCGCTCGCCGGTGTGGCACGCGGGACCGGCCGGCTCGACCAGCGCCAGTAGCGCGTCGCCGTCGCAGTCGTAGCGGATCGACTTGAGCGCCTGCCGGTTGCCAGAGCTGGCGCCCTTGTGCCACAGCTCCTGACGGGAGCGGCTGAAGAAGTGCATCTCGCCGGTGGCGCGGGTCTGTCGCAGCGCTTCGGCGTTCATGTACGCGAGCGTCAGGACCTCGCCCGTGCGCCAGTCCTGGACCACGCACGGCACCAGGCCGCGCTCGTCGAATGCGATCTCCGAGTCCTCCACCGGCCGGATTCTAGGAGGAGGCGACCGCCCCGCCGCGGACTACGCGGCCGCAGCCAGCGAGGCGACCTGCCGCGGTGACCAGCTCTCCAGCAGCGAACGGGTCTCAGCCGCGTTCAGCGCGGGCGCGAACAGAAACCCTTGACCGCACTCACAGCCCAGCGACCGCAGCCGCCTCAGCTGCGCACGCCGCTCGATCCCCTCGGCGATCACCTGCAACCCGAGGCTGTGGGCCAGCGCCACGGTGGAGCGCACGATCGCGTCGTCGCTCTCCGCGCCGCCGATCGAGGCGACGAAGCTGCGGTCGATCTTGAGCGCATCCACCGGCAGCCGCTGGAGTGCGGTGAGCGAGGAGAAGCCGGTGCCGAAATCATCGAGATGCAGCCCCACCCCGGTTTCGCACACCTCTTGGAAGACGTGCTCCATGCCCTCGATCTCGTGCATCAACGTGCTCTCGGTGATCTCCAGCCGGAGCGCTTGCGCGGGCAGCTCCGCGGCGTCGATCGCCGCGCGGATCTGTTCGGCCAGCGCGGGATCGTCGAGCTGGCGTACCGACAGGTTGACGCTCATGCACACCTCTTCGGACAGCAGACCGTCGTGGCGCCACCCGGCGAGCGTCTCGAGCGCCTCGCGCATCACCTGGCCGCCGAGCGCGCCGATCACGCCCGTCTCCTCGGCGATCTGGATGAACTCGGTGGGCCTCACCTCGGGCCACCCCCGCGGCCACCTCGCGAGCGCCTCCAGTCCCCGGATGCAGCCGCTCTCCAGATCGATGATCGGCTGGTAGTGGACGCTCAGCAGCGAGCGCTCGACCGCCTGGCGAAGCTCGTTCTCGCGCGTGAGTCGGTCCACCACACGCCGGTGCATCCCCTCGTCGAACACGGCGCTGTAGCCACGCCCGCGGCGCTTGGCGTCGTACATGGCGATATCGGCGTTTCGCACGAGCTCGGCGGGGTCGATTCCCGGCTCGCTGAGCGCGATCCCGATGCTCGCGCTGACGAACAGCTCGTTTCCGTCGATCTGGAACGGCTCCTGCAGCGAGCGCAGTACGCGCCCGGCGACGATCTCCGCGTCCCCCTCCGCGACGACTCCCTCGAGCAGCACCGTGAACTCGTCGCCGCCAAGGCGCGCCACCGTGTCGCCCGGCCGCAGCGCGGCCGCGACCCTCGCGGCCAGCGCCTTGAGCAGCTGATCGCCGACCGCGTGGCTGAGGCTGTCGTTGACCAGCTTGAAACGGTCGACGTCGAAGAACAGCACTGCGCAGCCGATCTCGGGATCGCGAGTGGCGCGGTCGAGCAGCTGCTTGACTCGATCCATGAACAGCGTCCGGTTGGGGAGCCCGGTGAGACTGTCGTGCATCGCGTCGTGCGCGAGCCGGCGCTCCGCGAGGTGACGGTCGGTGACGTCGGACATCGAGCCTGCCATCCGCGTCGGCGTCCCGTCGACGCCGCGGATCGCGAGCCCGCGGGTCAGCACCCAGCGCCAGCGCCCATCGGCGTGGCGCATGCGGTGCTCTGACTCGAGATGGGGAGTCCGGCCCTCCAGGTGGGCGTCGATCGCCGCCCGCAATCGCAGGCGGTCCTCGACGTGAACGAGCGAGAACCACCGCGCCGGATCGACCTCTCCGGTGTCGCCGGCGACCTCCGACTGGCCGAGGATCGCGTACCAGCGCGGGGACAGATAGAGCTGGTCGGTGTGCAGATCCCAGTCCCAAATGCCGTCGTTGGCGCCCCGCACCGCGAGCGCGTAGCGCTCCTCGCTACGCGACAGCTCGTTGATCGCCCGGTGGTGGGAGACCGCATAGCGAATCGAGCGTTCGAGCCCCGGCGCTTGGAGCTCGTGCTTGACGAGGTAGTCCATCACCCCGAGCGCGGCCGCCTCCACGTCGATCTCGTACGCGGTCTCACCGGTGAGCATGATCACCGGGGCCAGCGGGCGGTCCGAGAACGCCTCGCGGATCAGCTCGAGTCCGGTGTGCTCGCCCAGCCGGTAATCGACCAGATAGACGTCGTGGCGCTGCTCGCCGATCGCCGCGAGCGCTTCCTGGTAGGAGTCGCACCAGTCCAGCCCGAAGCGCAGCCGCCCCTGGTTGGCCAGCATGTCCTCGGTGATCAGGTAGTCCTCCTCATCGTCTTCGACGAGCAGGATCCGCAGCGCGTCTGTTTGCTTGGCGATCACCTGGGCAACTCGACCACGTCGAACCAGTAGCGGCGCCAGGCCCGCATCACCTCGACCAGCCCGTCGAAGGTGACCGATTTGGTGATGAACGAGCTGGCGCCCCGGGCATAGCTGTCGGCGACGTCAGCGTCGCGATCGGAGGTGGACAGGACCGTCACCGGAATCTCGCGAAGTGAGACGTCGCTCTTGAGCTCGTCAAGCGCCTCGCGCCCATCCATCCGGGGCATCTGTAGGTCGAGCAGGATCACCCCGGGACGGGGAGCATCGACCGACGGGTCGGCGTAGCGACCGCCGCGGCGCAGGTAGTCCATCAAGTCCTGGCCATCGGTCACGAATCTCATCTGCTCGCACAAGCCAGAGTCCTGGAGCGCGTCCCGGATCAGCATCCGGTCCTCCTCGTCGTCGTCGGCCAGCAGGATCGTGACCGGCTTGGAGGCCGCCTCAGGCGGTGGCATAGGCGTGCTCCTGCTCGCGCGGGCGAGTGCGTCGCCGCTCCAGCCCCGCGGGGGGATCGGGGAGCGAGCGCCGGTGACGACTCCGCAACATCACCGTGAACGTCGCTCCCACCCCGGGCACGCCTTCGGCGACGATCGAGCCGCCGTGACGTTCTGCGATCTTGCGGCACACGGCCAATCCGATGCCGGTGCCGGGATAAGCGCCGCGAGCACCAAGGCGCTCGAACGCACGGAAAATGCGCCTGGCGTATTCGGGCTCGAACCCGATGCCGTTGTCGCGAACCATCAGCCTCACCTTGCCTTTCTCGACCGTCGCGTCGATGTCGATTTCCGGCGTCACCCCCTCGCGGCGGAACTTCAGCGCGTTGGAGAGCAGGTTCTGCATCAGCTGACGCATCTGCGGCGCGTCGGCCTCGACCTTGGGCAACCCGCCCAGGCGGATCTCCGCACCGGTGTCCAGGACCTGGGCGTCCAGGTCCTCGAGCACCTCGCGCGTCAGCGTCTCGAGGTCCACGAGCGTGAACGGGCGCGTGGAGGTCCCGACCTGCGAGAGCTTGAGCAAGTCGGAGATCAGCGTCTGCATCCGCGCTGCGGCCGCGTTGGTGCGCCGGAGGTAGTCGGCTCCCTTCTCCGATAGGCGCTCGGACTCCAGGTCCAGCAGCAGGTCGGTGAAGGTCCGGACCTTGCGCAACGGCTCCTGGAGGTCGTGGGAGGCGATCGAGGCAAACTGCTCGAGCTCGGCGTTCGAGCGCTCGAGCTCCCGGGCCTGCCTGACAAGCTGGCCGTTGGACTGCGAGAGCTCGACCGCGACCCGCTCGAGCTCGGCGTTGACCCGGCCCAGCTGCCCGTTCGCGGCGGTCAGCTCATCGGCCGTGTGCAGGAGACGCCAGGCGAGCGCGAACGCCAGCAGGGCGACGCCGGCGAAGCCGCAGAACACGAGCCACGGCAGCCACTTGCGCAGCCCCGAGACGCTCGCGAACAGGGGCCCGTCGGGCGCTGCCAGCACGATCCGCCAGGTGGAGCCCCCGACTCCAACCTTGTCGTAGTAGTGGCCTTTGACGTCACCCGACCAGTGGCTCAGCACCGCCATCTGCCCGGGGGTGTGGAACACGTAGCCGGCCGGCACGGCCGGGTTGGTCGACGCCAGCACGCGACCGTTGCCGTCGAGCACGTAGTTGTGGGCGCCCTCGACCCCCGGGATCCGGCGCAGCTCGTTGACGAGAAACGGAGTCAGCGCGGCGGGCCTTGACCCGCTCAACAAGATCCGCTTCCCGAACGGCGTCGGGATCGCCACCGCGAAGTTGATCACTCCGGCGCGCCCGTAGGGCAGCACGTTCCCGAGGCCGTAGGGGCCGCCTCGATCGACGATCGGCAGCGCCGCGGAGAGCCGCAGGTCCTGGCGCGCCTGCGCGGTGAACCCGAGCGAATTGGCCAGCACGCGGTGATTCGCATCGAGCAGCGCGAGATAGTCGCTCTGGTCTCGATGGGCATCCATCAGCTGGTTGGCGACCGTGCGGGTGCCGTAGGTCCGCTCGTACTGGGGCAGCGCTTGCTGAACTGATTGGAACACGCTGTCCAGCAGCGCTGCGGCCAGCACCGTGCGTTCGTGCACGCGTGCCTCCACGTCGCGCTTTGACTTCACCTGGGTGTTGCCCAGCTCGATCGCGAACACGGTCAGCAGCGAGAGCGAGAGCACCGCCGCGGCCAGGAACGTGAGAATTGCTTGTCTGCGTCGCATGGTCCGGTCCCTTCGACCCCCTCGGTCCGTGTCGCGAGCCTATCGGCGGACCCCGGGACGCCAACCAGTGCGCTTTAACGTTTGCGCTGGAAACTCAGCGAATGTTCTACGAAACGCGCTACTCGATTCCGAGCCTGTCGAGCAGCCGTTCATCGGCTCGCCAGTGGCGCCTGACGCGGACCGTGAGCTCGAGATGCACCCGAGTCCCCAGCTCGCGCTCGATCGCCGGCCGGGCGGCGGTCCCGATCGCCGAGATCATCCGGCCGCCGGCTCCGATCAGGATTCCCTTCTGCGAGTCCGTCTCGGTCAGCACCACCGCTTCGATCCGCACCAGTCCGTTGGGTAGGTGCTCGATCTCGAGCACCTCGACCTCAACCGCATGGGGTACCTCTTGGCGGGTGCGAGCCAGCACCTGTTCGCGCACCAGCTCGGCGAGCAGCACCGGCTCGGTCTGGTCCGAGCGCTGCTCCGCGGGGAAGAAGAATGCCCCCGGGGGCAGGATCGAGACCAGATGCTCCACCAGCGCCGGCACCCCGGACCCGGTGCGCGCGGACACCGGGAAGATCTCGGCCGCCAAGTCGAGCCCCGCGCACTCGTGCAGCACCCCGACAGTCCGGCCGCGGTCGCAGCGATCGACCTTGTTGACCGCGATCGCGATCGGCACACCCGCCGGGGCGAGCAGGCTCGCCAGGAACCGGTCGCCGGGACCGATTCCCTGCTCGGCGTTGACCACCAGCAGGCAGCCGTCGGCGTCGGCCAGCTCGCGCTGCACGCGCCGCTGCATGCGCTCGGTGAGCGCGTCCCGGGGGCGCTGAACGCCCGGCAGGTCGACCAGCACCAGCTGCCAGTCGGGACCCGTGGCGACGGCGCGGATCGCGCGCCGGGTGGTCTGCGGCTTGTCCGAGACGATCGCCACCTTGGCTCCCACGATTGCGTTGGCGAGCGTCGACTTGCCCACGTTCGGACGTCCTGCGAGCGCGATGAATCCGGCGCGAGGACCGGCGGCGGGCGAACCGCTCAGTTCAGCCATCGCATCAGCTCGGCCTGTAGCGCCAGCATCTCCCCTTCATCGGTCTCGTGGTCCATGCCGCTCAGGTGCAGCGCCCCGTGTACCACCGCCTCGCGGAGATCCTCGGTGCGGGTGGGGCAGATGACGATGTCGCCGAGCTCCCGGGCGCCGGCGCTGGCGCCGTCCTCGTCGACCCCGAACGAGAGCACGTCGGTGGGCTCGTCGAGACGCCTGTACTCGTCGTTGAGCAGCCGGATCCGCTCCTCGTCGACGAACTCGACCGCCACGTGTCCCTGCTCGATCCCGGCCGAGGACAGTGCCAGCGCGCACAACTCCTCGACCTCGACCGCGGTCGGCCCCTCCGAGCCCAGCACATCGAGCCCGATCACCTCGACGTCGAGCACCTCGGCCGCGGGCTAGGCCCGCCGGCGGGGACGCAACTCAGGCGCCATCCGCTGGGAGTGCTCGTTGTAGGCCGCGACGATCCGCCGCACCAGCTTATGGCGCACCACGTCCTCCTCGCCGAAGCGGATGAAGTCGATCCCCTCGACCTGATCGAGGATCTCGGTGACCACCACCAGCCCCGAGTCGTGCTCGCGCGGCAGGTCGATCTGCGTGATGTCGCCGGTGACCACCATCTTCGAGTTGAACCCGAGCCGCGTGAGGAACATCTTCATCTGCTCGGGGCTGGTGTTCTGCGCCTCGTCGAGGATGATGAAGCTGTCGTTGAGACTTCTGCCTCGCATGAACGCCAGCGGCGCCACCTCGATCACGCCGCGCTCGAGGTGGTGGGAGACGCGCTCGGGGTCGAGCATGTCGTGCAGGGCGTCGAACAGCGGCCGGAGGTAGGGATCGACCTTGGCCATCAGGTCGCCGGGTAGGAACCCCAGGCGCTCACCCGCCTCGACGGCGGGCCGGGTGAGGATGATCCGGTTGACCTCGCGGCGGCTGAGCGCGGCGGCCGCGACCGCCACCGCCAGGAACGTCTTGCCGGTTCCGGCCGGACCGATTCCAAACGTGATCGTGTTCTGGCGGATCGAGTCCACGTAGCGCTTCTGGTTTACGGTCTTGGGGGCCACCTTGGTCGCGCGGTGACGCCATACCACGTCCTCCAGGATCTGCGACGGGGACTCGTGCTGATCGAGCGCGGTCCTCACGGCCTCGATCGTGCCCGGCGCGATCTCGTGGCCTTGAGAGATCAGCTCGGCCAGCTCGCCGACCACCGATGCTGCCGCCTCCACGGCGGTCGGCTCGCCCTCCAGGGTCAGCACGTTGCCACGCAGGAAGACCTCGCAATCGAGGTGGCCCTCCAGCGCCCGCAACACCGCGTCCTCGCTCCCGGCGAGCTCCGCGGCAACCGCGTTGTCGAGCTCGATCTGGCTGCGCACGTTCGCGGGCGCCCGCCTATGTGGTCGCCGCCAGCGCCTCGCGCACTCGCCCTGAGGCGCGCTTGCCGTCGACGCGGCCGCCGGCCGCGGCCATCACCGCCTTCATCACCTGCCCCATGTCGGCGGGGCCCGTGGCGCCGGTGTCCGAGATCGCCGCCGCGATGATCGCGTCGAGCTCGGAGTCGCCCAGCTCCGCCGGGAGGTAGTCGGCGATCAGCGTCGCCTCTGCCTCCTCCTGCTCGGCCAGCTCGGGCCGGCCGCCGTCCCGGAATTGGGTGGCGGCGTCGAGCCGCCGCTTGCGCTCGCGACGGAGCACGGTCAGCTCGTCGTCCGCACCTTCCTTGGCGGCCTTCTGGAGCTCGGAGAGCACCAACCGCAGGGCGCCGACGCGCTGCTTCTCGCCGGCTTTCATCGCGGTGGTCATGTCGGTGTGGACTCGCTCGATGACAGTCACCAGATCAGCATAGCCCCGGAGCCTCCCGGACCCGGCAGCTGATCCCGTCGGCGTGCAACCGCTCGCAGACCACCTCCACCAGCTGGCCGGGCATCGCGCTCCCGGCCGGCAGGTAGCAGCGCGTGTAGTCGGCGCTGTAGCCTGAGCAGCGGCTCTCGGCCACCTTGTCCACCAGGACTCGCTGCGAGGTGCCCAGCTTGCGGGACCGGTGGCGGCGCGAGAGGGCCTCCGAGCGCCCGCGCAGCAGCTGCGAACGGAGCTTTTTGCGCTCCGGAGGAACGTGATCGCCGAGCGCCGCCGCCCGGGTGCCGGGTCGCGCGGAGTACTGGAACGTGTGAACGCGGGTGATCTCTGCCCGCTCGATCACCTCGAGCGTGCGCGCGAACGCGCCCTCGGACTCGCCGGGGAACCCCACGATCACATCGGTGGTCACGTTCACCCCGGGCGCGGCGGCGCGCAGCGCGGCGATCTGCTCGAGGTACTGGCCCGCCGTGTAGTGGCGGCCCATCGCTCGCAGCACCGCGTCATCGCCCGACTGGAGCGGCACATGCAGATGCGGGCAGACCTTGGGCTCGCCGGCCAGCGCGTCGAGCAGCGAGTCCTTGACGTGGATCACCTCCACGCTCGAGAGCCGCACGCGCTGCACCCCGGGCACCCGGGCGACCTCGACCATCAGCTCGCCGAGCTCGAGCCCGCGCTCCGGGTCGCGGTAGTCGCCGACGCTGATCCCCGTCAGCACCATCTCCGGCTGGTCGCTGGCGACCCGGCGGCGGACCTCGTCGAGCACGCCACTGGCAGGACGCGAGCGGGCGGCGCCGCGGACGGTCGGGATCACGCAGTACGCACAGTGACAGTCGCACCCGTCCTGCACCTTGACGAATCCCCGGGTTCGACCCGCGGGCTGCTCCCCCGGCCGGCGGGAGAGCACCCGGTGCTCGATGTCGGCGCACCCCCCGATCTCCGCCGCCACCTCTTCGGCGATCCCCACAAACGATCGCACCCGTGGGTCGATCTCGCTGAACTGCCGATCGTTGAGGTTGACCGCACAACCGGCCACGTACACGTCGCGGGCGCTGCGCAGCGACCGCCGCACCGACTGGCGCGACTTCGCTTCGGCCTCGCTGGTGATCGCACAGGTGTTGATCACGTGCAGCTCGGCCCGCGCCTCCGGCACCTCCACGTGTCCGGCGGAGATCAGCTCGCCGCGGGCCAGCATCGCGTCGGCTTGCGAGACCTTGCAGCCGAGGAACTTGACCGCGAACGAGGCCACGCGCGAGACGGTAGCGCGCGTGGCCCCGACGCGATCAGGTGCACTAGCCGCTCACGACCGGGTGACTGTCGTGCTCCGGGACGGCGGTCGCGCGCCGCGGTGTCCTCGAGACGGCTCGCTGAGAGAGGAGAGTCGGCTCCTGCGGAACTCCAGCCCGAGGCTTGGGCCGCGGAACGACGACGTCGAGGAGCAGGCCACCGAGGGTCACTCCGATCGCAAGCGGGTTCTGCAACTGGATTCACCTCCTTCGCAGGGTTCCTAGATCCTTGCTGGCGAGAGGATCGGTGATCGGGGCCCACCCGACATCGGCCCGGTGGCCAAGATTCGAGGGTGGCTCGTTATCCACCGTGGCCGCAGGCCGCCCCGCAGGCGGTCGCTTAGCCACCCGGGCGGTCGATCAGGGCGCGAGCGCTTGCAAGCCCATCACCCGTTTCGGCACTCGGCGGCATGTGCTCCTCCAGGCCCGGCGGATGACCGAGCTGGCCGAGCTCGGCCGTGTCGCGCCGGAACCAGAAGTCGACCGTCCAGTCGGCGATCAGACGGATCTTGCGTCGGATCCCCGGCACCCACGCGAGGTGGTAGAAGCGGCACAGCGCCCAGGCCGGAAACCCCTTCAGCCGGCCACCGAGCACGTTCGCGACCGCGTTGTGTCGCCCCAGGTCGGCGAACATCCCGCGCGTCTTATAGGCGAATGGCCTGACGTCTCGGCGCGGATCGCCCAGCGCCGCCGCCACGTTTCCGGCGATCAGCTTTCCCTGGCGGATCGCGTGCTGGGCGGTCGGAGGGCAGGGCTCGCCGGGCCGCGCGGGATCCGGGATCGCGGCGACGTCGCCGATCGCCCACACGTTGTGGTGACCGCGCACCCGCATCCGCTCGTCGCAGGCGATCCGGCCCTGCTCGAGCGGCAAGCCGAGGCGTTCGGCCACCGGGCTGGCCTTGACGCCCGCGGTCCAGCAGACCGTCCGGCACGGGATCGTCTCCCCGCTCGTGAGCGTCACCGACTCGTCGGTCACTTCCGTCAGCTGGGTCTCCAGCATGATCTCGATCCCGCGCCGGCGCAGCACGTCCTCGGTGAAGCGCGCCAGCTGCGGCTGGATCTGCGGCATGATCCTGGGCGCCGCGTCGACCAGGATCCAGCGCGTCCCCACCTCGCGGCAGCGCGGGTAGTAGGCGAGCGCGTCGAGCGCGAAGTCCTGGAGCTCCGCGACGCCCTCGAGACCCGCGTAACCCGCCCCGACGAACACGAAGTTGAGGTATGGGCGCCGGCGCTCCGGCTCGTCGATCTCCTCGGCTGTCTCGAGGAAGCGCACCAGCCGGTTGCGCAGCGCGATCGCCTCGGCGATCGTCTTGAAGCCGATCGCGTGCGCGGCGAGCCCGGGAATCGGGAACGTACGCGACACCGAGCCGAGCGCCACCACCAGCTGGTGATAGTCGAACTGGATGGTGTGGCCGGCGATCAGCTCGACCTCGAGCTTGCTGTTCGCGGGGTCGCCGCCGATCACCCAGCCAAGCCGCAGCTCGGTGCGCTCGAGCCGTTCGCGCAGCGGGACGACCACGTGGCGAGGCTCCAGGGAGCCCGCCGCGGCGCCCGGCAGCAGAGGCGTGTAGAGCATGAAGTTGACGTCGTTGATCAGCGTGATGCGGACGTCCTCGGGGGCTAGGCGCTCGAGCCGGCGGGCGGCATAGAAGCCGCCGAAGCCGCCCCCCGCGATCAGCACACGCTTCATCGGCAGGAATCTAGCGTCGTCGTGAGGGGCGGCCGGCGTCGGCTCCGAGCAGCAGTGCCGCCCACTCCCCGCGGGTGCGTCGCTCGCGCTGCGCGAGGCCCCGGGCCGCGAACGCCGCCAGCACTCCGTCGGCCTCCGGGGCCAACAAACCGCTCGCGATCAGTCGCTTGGGAAGCGGCTCGGTGAGGGCGGCCGCCCACGCTCGCAGCAGCGGCGCCAGCAGGTTGGCGGCGACGGCCGGCGCCTCGGGGATGGTCTCGTGGCGCAGGTCGAAGCGGCGAGTCTCGAGCTGCACGTCGTTTGCCCGCGCGTTCTCCGCGGTCGCCGCGAGCGCCGCGGGATCGTTGTCGAGCGCGCACACCGGCCCCCATCCCAGCTTGGTTGCGACGATCGCCAGCACCCCGGAGCCACAGCCGAGGTCAATCAAGGCGCCTTCCGGCTCGAGCGTCAGCAGCAGCTCCAGACACAGGCGGGTGGTGGCGTGGGCGCCGGTCCCGAACGCCTGGCCGGGATCGATCACGACGTCGATCTGGGTGCCGCCGGGCGGCTCCCACGGCGGGCGCACGGTCAGCCGGTGATCGATCACGAGCGGGCGATGAAAGCGCCGCCAGCGCTCCGAGAAGTCGTCGGGGAGCTCATCGGTCCTGACCTCGACCAGGGCCTCCCCGGCAACCGCCCTGAGCGCCGGCAGCGAGGGCAGCTCGCCCGGCGCCCCGTATACGGCGTACTCGACCAGCCCGTCAGCCAGCGTCACCTCTTCGAGGCCGGTCGGCACGAGCTCGAGCAGTTCGGCCAGGACAAGCTCGGACTGCGCGCGGGTGACGCGGATCGCAAGTCGAAGCACGCCGGCTGGCCGGGCGGGGGCCTAGCCGCCGAGCGCGCGCTTGAGCTTGCCGAACATTCCCTCGTCGGTGCGCAGGTTCTCGCCGGTCATGGTCCCCGCCAGCTGCTCGAACAGCTCGCGCTGCTGGCGGCTGAGGCGGCGCGGAATCACCACGTTGACCACGATCCGCAGATCGCCGCGGCGGCGCCCCCGCAGCGACGGCATCCCCTCCCCCCGGATCACCAGCGTGTCGCTCGGCTGGGTGCCGGCGGGGATCTCGAGCTGTGCGGAGCCGTCGAGCAGCGGCACGTCGACCTTCGTTCCCAGCGCCGCCAGCGGCGCGGCGACGTCCACCACCGTCACCAGGTCATCGCCGTTGCGAACGAAGCGGGAATCGTCGCGGACGCGAATCTGCACGTATAGGTCTCCCGGAGGCCCACCGCGCTCGCCGGCGTGGCCGCGACCCGCGATCCGAATCCGCTGTCCATCGTCGATGCCGGCCGGGACGTCGACTGAAACCTTCACGCGCTGCACCTTGCGACCTCGCCCACGACAGGCTTTGCAGGGGTCCTGCGCGACGCGGCCGTCGCCATCGCATGTATCGCAGCTCGCGGCGCGCACCACCTGGCCGAACGGTGTGCGAGAGACAGCGCGCAGCTGGCCGCTGCCGCCGCAGCGTGGGCAGGTCTCGATCGGGGTACCGGGCTCGGCGCCGTTGCCGTGGCACTTCTCGCAACGGGTTATCGCCTCGTAGGAGACCTCCACCGCAGCGCCTCGGGCGGCATCACGGAGGTCGATCTCGGCACCCACCGCGACGTCGCCGCCCTGCATCGGCCCGCCGGCGCGGGCGCCTCCGAATGCGCTACCGAACGCGCCGCCGCCGAAGAACGCCTCGAAGATGTCCGCGACCGAGCCGAACGCGTCGAAGTTCGGCGCGTAACCGCCGCTGCGCAGGCCCTCGTGACCGTAGCGGTCGTATGTCGCCCGGCGCTCGGCGTCGGACAGCACCTCATAGGCCTCGGCAGCCTCCTTGAACTTCTCCTCGGCCGCCGGGTCGTGGCTGTTGACGTCGGGGTGTAGCTCCCGGGCGAGCCGCCGGAAGGCCTTCTTGATCTCGGCCTCGCCGGCCTGCCGAGTGACGCCCAACACCTCGTAATAATCGCGTGGGGTCATCGCTCGTCGTAGACGTCGACGATGAAGCTCGACAGCTGCGATGCCGCCTCCCTGACCGAGCGGATCGCCCGCCCGTAGTCCATTCTCAGCGGCCCGATCACCGAGACCGCCCCGAGGCTCCGCTGCGGCAGCCCGTAACTGGCTGCGACCAGCGCCATCGACCGCAGCGCCGGAGCGTCATTCTCGGTGCCGATCCTGACCAGCACGTCGTGCTCCGAGAGCGCCTCGCGCAGCACCCCGAGCAGCGAGACCCGTCGCTCGAGCAGATCCATCAGCGCATTCAGCTCGGACACCTCGGCGAACCGGTCGAGGCGCAGCAGCCGCGCCGTGCCCTCGACGTACATGCTCTCCTGGGCGGACTCCTCGAGCTCGGTGAAGACGGGCGAGAGCGCATCCACGAACGCCGATTCGATCGCGGCGAGCGAGGGATCGTGGAGGCGCTGGTGCAGGATCCTGGCCCCCAGGCCGAGTCCCACCAGGCGCTCGTTGAGGTAGCTGGCGGCCCAGTCGGCGAGCCCCGAGTCGACCGGCTTGGGGAAAGTGAACAGGCGTTTGGAAACCCCACCGGTCGAGGTGATCACGACCACCATCAGCACCTGGGGCTGTAGCACCAGCACTTCGATGTGACGGATCGTCGAGGTCTCGATCGGGGGGGCGGTGACGATCGCGAGCAGATTGGTGACCTGGGACAGGGTCTCGGTCGTGAGCCGCATCGCCTCGTCGAGCTCGCGGCGCACCAGCGACAGCGACAGCCCGGGACCGGACGGATGCGCGGGGAGCAGACGGTCGACGAAGTACCGGTAGCCGGCCTCGGTCGGGATCCGGCCGGCCGAGGTGTGGGGGTGCGCGAGCAGCCCCAGCTCCTCCAGGCTGGCGAGCTCGTGCCGGATCGTCGAGGGACCCCACTCGACCTCCTCGGCGAGCACCTTCGAGCCCACCGGCGCGCCGCCCTCGAGGTATTCCTCGACCAGCTTGCGCAAGACCAGCTCCTGGCGATCGGTCAGCATGCCTGTGATTGTAAGAAGGGGGTGCGGCGGCGCGGGGGTCTGTCCCCCCGCGGGGGCGGCCCGCGGGGGCGGCCCCGCCCGCCCAGGCGCTACAGCAAGAGCTCGGCGACCCCGTTGCGGATGATCCGCCGGCCGGACTGCCGCGCCTCGGAGTCCACGGTTGCGAAGCCGCCGTCGAGCGCTCGCACCGTCCCGGTGACCGTGATCTCCTCGCCCATCCTGCCCATGCCGCGGAACTGCACCGACAGCCGCTTGAGCTTGTCCGGGCCACCGGCGGCGTCGGTGTGGGCGCGGGCGACCTGGGCCATCGTCCACAGTCCGTGCAGGATCCTGCCCGGCAGCCCCACCTGCCGGGCGAACTGCTCGTCGATGTGGATCGGGTTGAAATCGCCAGATGCCCCGGCATAGCGGACCGTCACGTACGGGTCGGGAGTGACCTGCAGCTCGATCTGCTGGCCTTGCTCGAGGGTCATCCGGGGAGCTCCCGTGCGCTCATCCGATCGCTCTGACGATGTTGGTCCAGAGCCCGGTGCACACCGTCTCCCCCCGCTGGTTCTCCGACACCGACTCGAATACATAGAAGCCCATCTCGCCGCGCTCGGAGATCTCCTTCACGGTCGTGGTGGTGGCGATCTCATCGCCGGCAATCACCAGCGGGCCCCAGGCGAACTCCTGGGCACCGTGCACCATCGCGGCGAAGTTGAGTCCGACTTCGGGGTCGAACAGCGCTGGGGCCACCGACCGACCGGCATACACGACCGCGAACATGGGCGGTGCCACCACGTCCGGGAAGCCGGCCGCGCGGGCGGCCTCGTGGTCCAGGTACAGCGGGTTGGTCTCCCCCACGGCGGCCGCGTACTCTTTGACCTTCTCGCGGCCGACGGCGTAGGTGGTGGGGTCGTAGACCTTGCCGACGGCCTGAGTGCTGAGCGCCATCGCCGGCGAGTCTATGGGAGCGCGCCTTCCGTGAAGTGCGGCCTGGCCGCGGCCTGCCAGGAGCGCAAGTGCTCAGATGATCACCGGCACCGCGCCGCCGTCGACCGACCAGGCCGCGCCGGCCACGTTCGAGGCCGCCTCCGAGCACAGGAACGCGACCACCGCCGCGATCTCCGGCTCGCTTGCGAGTCTGCCGAGTGGCTGGCGGGCCGCAGCGGACTCGAGCACCTCTTCACGGCTGACGCCGCGTGCCCGGGCAGCCTGATCGGCCAGGCCTCCCGGAGCCAGCCACAGCTCGCCGCCCACCGGGCCGGGGGCCACGGCGTTGATCAGCACACCCTGACTCGCATAGGCATCGGCGAACGCGCGGGAGAGCGACAGCTCGGCGGCCTTGGTGACCGAGTAGGCGACGTTGGTCTGCGAGGGCCGCTTGCCGGAGGAAGAGCAGACGTTCACGATCCGTCCCCACCGGCGCTCGGCCATCGCGGGGGCGGCCGCCTTCATCAGCCGCATCGGGGCCATCACGTGAAGCTCCAATTGGCTGCGCCAGTCCTCCTCGGTCAGCTCCTGCAGCGGGCGCACCACGCTCGTCCCTGCGTTGTTGACGAGTACGTCGATCCGGCCGAAGTGACCCACGCAGGATTCGAGCACGCGCTCGCCGGCGTCCGGCGAGGTGACGTCCAGCGCCAAGGTCCGCAGCCGACGATCCGCACCGCCGAGCGCTCGCGCGGCGTCGCTCAGCGTGTCCCCGCTGCGCCCCACCAGCAGCACCGACGCCCCCTCGCAGGCCAGCAGGCGGCTGGTCGCGAGGCCGATCCCACGCGAGGCGCCCGTGACGACGCAGGCGCGATCCGTCAGGCCGAGATCCATTGCCGCCGGATTGTCACACCAGCGAGCTCGAGCCGCTGGCGCCTGGGAAGATCTCCGCGTGGCGAGCACCGAGCACCCCGGCGGGCCCGCGTTCCTGTTCGACCTGGACGGGACCCTGATCGACAGCGTCTACCAGCACGTGCTCGCGTGGCGAGAGGCGCTCGATCAGGTCGGGATCAGCCTGTCGGTGTGGAAGATCCACCGCCGGATCGGGATGAGCGGCGGGCTGTTCGTGACGGCCCTCGCCCGCGAGCTCGCGCAGAGCCTCGATCCCGAGACGCTGACCCGCCTCCCCAGCCTCCACGCCGACGCTTACATCCGCCTGTTCGACAGCGTCGAGCCGCTGCCTGGCGCCGCCGAGCTGCTCGGCACGCTCAGCGAGCACGGCGTCCCATGGGCGATCGCGACGAGCGGCTCGGAGCGCTACGCCCGGCCGGCGCTCGAGCTGCTGGGGCTTGCCGATGACACACCGCTGATAACCCGCGACCAGGTTCGCTATGCGAAGCCCGACCCGGATCTGTTCCTGACCGCCGCCGAGCGGATCGGGGTCGAGATCCGCGACGGGATCGTGGTCGGCGACAGCGTGTGGGACCTGCTCGCGGCCCGCCGGGCGCGCTCGCTCGGGATCGGACTGCTGTCGGGTGGCTACGGCCGCGAGGAGCTGATCTACTCGGGCGCGTTCCGCGTCTATGAGGATCCGCGCGACCTGCTCGCCCACCTGGACGAGGTTGGGGTCAGGCGGCCGCTGTAGTAGCCTGATCCCCATGCCATCCCGCGGCACCCTGAGAGCATCGGACGCGGAGCGAGAGCAGATCGTGGAGCGGCTTCGAAAGGCCGCCGCCGAGGGGCGTCTCGCGGCACACGAGCTCGAGCAGCGCGTCGCGAGCGCGCTCAAGGCCCGCACCTACGGCGAGCTCGACGCGACCGTGTCGGACCTGCCGGGCGGGCGACTGGCCCGTAGACGCTCGGCGCCGCACTGGACGATCAGCGCTGTGCGCGCCCACCCCGTGCTGCTCCTGGCCGCGATTCCCGTCGTGCTGGTGGCGGTCGCGGCGGTGATGGCGCTCGTGGTGCTGTGGACCGTGGTGACGCTCGCGGTGTGCCTACTGGGGATGCGCTGCCGTCCCTATAGGGGCCCGTGGACTTACGCCAGGCGCCGCGGCTACATCCAGCCGCGAAGCGCAGCGGGCCGGCCCGGCTACTGGCTCTAGCCCGCGTCGGGCTCCGCGGGCTGAGCACCGCGCAGGCGCCGCGGCTCAGCGCCGCGCTCCATCCCAGCGGCTAACCCTTCTCGCCGAGTTCCAGGACGGCCAGGAACGCCTCCTGCGGGACCTCGATCCGACCCACCTGCTTCATCCGCTGCTTGCCACGCTTCTGCTGCTCGAGCAGCTTGCGCTTGCGCGTGATGTCGCCGCCGTAGCACTTCGCGGTGACGTCCTTGCGGTATGCCTTGATCGTCTCCCGCGCCACGATCCGCGCGCCCACCGCGGCCTGGATCGGCACGTCGTATTGCTGGCGGGGGATCTTCTGGCGCAGCTTCTCGGTCATCGTCCTTCCGGCCTCGTAGGCCTTGCTGCGGTGTACCAGCATCGAGAGGGCGTCGATCGGGTCGCCGGCGAGCAGGATGTCCAGCTTGACCAGGTCCGACTCGCGCATCCCGATCAGCTCGTAGTCGAGCGAGGCGTAGCCCCGCGTGCGCGACTTGAGCTGGTCGAAGAAGTCGAGCACGATCTCGTTCAGCGGCAGGTCGTAGCCCAGCTGGACGCGCTCCGGCGAGAGGAAGTGCATCCCGGCGTGCTCGCCGCGGCGCTCCTGGCAGAGCTCCATGATCTGACCGACGTATTCCTTCGGGGTCAGGATCGAGGCGCGGATGTAAGGCTCGCGGATCGAGGCGATTCGCCCCGGCTCCGGCATCTCGGTGGGGCTGTGGACCGGCAGCGTGGCGCCGTCGGCGAGCGTCACCTCGTACTCGACGCTCGGCATCGTCGCGAGCAGCTCGAGGTCGTACTCGCGCTCCAGGCGCTCCCGGACGATGTCCATGTGCAGCAGACCCAGGAACCCGCACCGGAAGCCGAACCCGAGCGCGTCCGAGGTCTCCGGCTCCCACACGAGCGCCGCGTCGTTGAGGGTCAGCTTCTCCAGCGCGTCACGGAGGTCCGGGTAATCGTCGGAGTCGATCGGGAACAGGCCGCAGAACACCATCGGCTTGACCTCCCGGTAGCCGGGCAGCGGCTCGCCCGCCGGGGCCAGCTTGCTCGTCAGCGTGTCGCCCACGCGCAACCGGGTGACGTCCTTGACGCCGGTGATCAGATAGCCGACCTCGCCGGCGGTCAACCCCTTGGTCGGGGTCATCTGCGGGCCGAAGTACCCGATGTCATCGATCTCGGCCTCGGTTCCCGCCTGCATCGCGCGGATCGCCTGGCCCTTGGTGAATGCTCCGTCCACCACCCGGATATAGGCGATCACGCCCCGGTACTGGTCGAACTCCGAGTCGAAGATCAACGCCCGCGGCGGCTGGTCGGGATCGCCCGCCGGCGGGGGGACCCGCGCGATCAGCTCATCCAGCACCTCGCTGACCCCCTCGCCGGTCTTGGCGCTGATCCGCCGGACGCTGTCGGCCGGCTCGCCCAGCAGCTCTGCGATCTCCCCAGCCACCCGGGCGGGCTCGGCTCCCGGGAGATCCACCTTGTTGAGACAGGGGATCAGCTCGAGCCCTGACTCGACCGCCAGATAGGTATTCGCGACAGTCTGCGCTTCGACTCCCTGGGATGCGTCGACGACCAGCAATGCCCCCTCGCACGCGGCCAGTGAGCGGGACACCTCGTAGGTGAAGTCGACGTGCCCCGGGGTGTCGATCAGGTGTAGCTGGTAGGTCTGGCCATCCGCCTGCGAGCGGTACAGCACCCTCACCGCCTGCGCCTTGATCGTGATTCCGCGCTCACGCTCGAGCTCCATCGAGTCGAGCAGCTGGGCTCGCATCGCGCGCGGGTCGACCGTGTTGGTGAGCTCCAGGATGCGGTCGGCGAGCGTCGACTTCCCATGGTCGATGTGCGCGATGATCGAGAAGTTGCGGATCTGGGCCTGATCGGTCATCCCGGTCTAGGTTATTTGGCACGCGGCGCGATCAGCCCGAGGCCGCTACGAGGACCGCCGCCGGCCCGACTACAGCTTGCGCTCCGCGAGCTTCGGCAGCAGGCCCAGTTCCTGGAGCGCGCCGCGCCCCGCGGTGCCGATCGCCAACAGGCCGCCGAACAGCGCGACCGCGTCGATGCTCTTGCGGCCCTGCTTGTCCCAGTAGTCGTCCTTGAGGTCGAGCCACAAGGCGAACTCGTCCAGCGTCAACGCCGAGGCGATGCCGTACGCGGTCGCGCTGACGCGGGAGCTCCAGCGCGGCGGAGGATCGGTCCCGATCCCGCGCTGGTAGGTCCAAGCGTAGCCACACGCCAGCAACCCGATGATCCCGAAGGTGCTGTGGTGGATGTGGCGGCCGCCGGCGCTGACGTTCCCGAACGGCCCTACGCCGGCCCGGATCGCGTGGGTGATCCCGCGGGCGGTGGCGAACGCGGCGGTGAATCCCACCGCGCTCAGGAAGCCTCGCTCGCGCCGCGGATCGGACAGATGGCGCGAATACAGGCCGTGCCAGCGGGACACTTCGCCCGAGTGCCGCTGCAGGGGGGTCACGCTTCCAGGCTAGCGCTTGCGGCTATCGTCGCGTCGAGCGGCCGCCGAGCTTGCGCTTGTACATGCGCCGGTCGGCGTCGTCCAGCGCGGCCGCGACCGTCGAGTGGGGCGGAGCCGACGCGAAACCGATCGACCAGCGAGGTGTCGGCTGCTCTTGCTGGCGTCGCTCCTCGAGTCGCTCACACCAGCTGCGAGCTTCCTCTGCATCGGCGTAGCGCAGCAGCACTCCGAACTCATCGCCCCCGATCCTGGCCACCAGATCCGTGGCGCGCACGGCGTCCGCCAGCACGCCTGCACAACGTCGCAGCAGCGCGTCGCCCGCCGCGTGGCCCAGCTCGTCGTTGACCGCCTTGAGCTCGTCCACGTCGACGATCACGATCGACACCGGGGCGCCGCTGCGGCCGCGATGAAGCTCCTCGGCGCCCAGCGCCTCCTCCCACGCGGAGCGGCTCGCGACACCCGTCAACTCATCGGTACGCACCTTCTCAGTCAGCCGGACGTTCTCGGTTCGCAGTCGCTCCTGCGCGATCGCCCGGCGAACCACCAGTTCAGCGGCGTCGGACATCGCGCCGGCCACCCGCTGGCACAGCGCCGTGAAGCCGCGCAAGCCGGGTTCGGCGTGAACGATCAGCATCGTGGCCACCGCGGGGGAGCCGACCGGGAGCACGTGCAGCGACGAGGCACCGTCGCTGTGGCGGAATCCCTCCGGGGCGTCGGGCATCGCCGCCATGTCCTGGCACAGCAGTGGCAGATCCGCCGCGCGGGAGCCGAACTTTGCCAGCGCGCGTGCCGCGGCGTCGGGGTCGGGCGGCCCCCAGCCTTCGGCGCTGATGCCGATCTCCTGGTCTACATCGCCCGAGGGGATCGTCGCCACGGCCGCAAACTCGGCCGACAAAGCCATCCGTGCGCGGGCCGCGATCGCCGACAGCGTGTCGGTCATGGATTCTGCGCTGACGGTCGTCACTTCGCGGACCGCGCTCAGCACTTCTAGCTCGTCGGCCAGCTGCTTGGTCGGCGAGACCCCGGTCACCAGGGCGCGGGCACGGTCGGCGAGCCGGAGCGCGTCTTCGATCGGGGCGGTTGCCAGCGTTTCGGCGGCCGAGCCGAACACGACCACGGTCTCCTCGCCGCAGGGAACGATTACCGCGGAGCGTCCGTAGTACGGGCCAACGATGCGACCTGCGCTCTCGAGCGACACGCGCAACGGCGCGTCGCCCTGGATCGCGGCCCGAAAGTGGCGCTCCTGCCCGGAGTCGAGCTCGATGTTGCCGGCCCAGCCCGCCCCGCGGCCGATCCCCCCGAGGTGGGAGTACACAGTCCCCGCGATCTTGCGAAACACGAACAGGTCCTCAGCGCCCAGCTCTTCGGCCAGCTCTGCGAGCGCCCAGGACAAGGCGCGGTCACGAGACTCGCTTGGCGAGCAGGCGGGCGGCGGGCGGTCGTCGCCGAGCACCTCGAGCAAGGCCTGCGCGACGCGAGGATCGAACTCCTTGCCAGCTCCTTCGCGGAGCTGCGCCATCGCTTCGGCGGTCGAGATCGCGGGCCGGTAGGGACGATCGGACCTCATCGCATGCCATGCGTCGCACGCGAACACGATCCGGCTCGCGAGCGGAATCTGCTCCCCGGCGAGGCCGTCGGGATAGCCGAGGCCGTCCCAGCGCTCGTGCCCGCAGCGGATCGCCGCCGCGATCTCCGCCAGCCCGGAGACGTCGCTCAGGATCCGCTCGCCGATCACAGGGTGCTGGCGGACCAGCGACAGCTCGTCGGGCTCGAGGTCGTCTTGCTTGTGGAGGATGTCGGTGGGAATCCCGAGCTTGCCGACGTCGTGCAGCAGCGCGAGCTGGCAGACCAGCTCCAGCTCGCTCGGCGCCAACCCCAGCCGGCGACCGACCCGCAATGCGAGCCCGGTCGTCTCGGTGGTGTGCCCGCCCGAGTACTCATCCCGCGCGTCGAGCGCGGAGCTGAGCGCCAGCACCACTGCCTGGTAGCGCGCCGCCGCTCCCGCCTCGCGGTGCAGACGGTCGAGACCGAGCGCGACCCCGGCTCCGTACGCTCTGGCCGTCCCCAGCGTGGCCTCGTCGGGCCGCTCAGGCGAGCTGCTGTAGGCCACGAACAAACCCAGTACCCGACCGTCCGGGACCGCCAGCGGGACCGACCACGAGGACTCGAAACCGTCGGGAAGGTCCTGCTCGGGAGCTTTCGCCAGCCAATCGTCCGGAAGCCCGATCGCCGCTGCCGGCCGCAGCTCGTCGGCTTCCGGGATCAGGATCGCGCAGGCCTCCAAGTCGAGCAGGCTCGCGAGCTGGAGCAGCGCGTCCGCAAGGAATACGTGCGCCGCTTGGTCGGAGCGGGCGGTGTGGTCCGCTCCCGCCGGGGCCGGGTCGACGTCGAGGCTCGGAGGCTCAGAGAGCGTGGGTTCGGGGCCGGGACGGGCGTCTGGGGTAGCTGCCATGGCGCTTGAGACCTTGCGTGATTAGGGCCACGCCCTCGGTCCTCAATGTGGTTCATCGACACGGCGCTGGAAAGCTAAAGACCGGCTAGAACATCTGGCTACGCCGTCCTGGCTCGGAGCCGCCCGAGCACCAGCAGCTCGATCTGGCGCGCTTCCGGCACCCGCATCACCAGCACGGCTTTCCCGTAGAGCAGGCACGCGGCCGTGATCGCGAGGCCGACCGCTAACAGCTGGGCGATCAGCGAGCCGCCGAGCAGCGTGTGCAACCCCTTCCAGACCGCCCACGCGACCGCGGCCATCAGCGCCGAGGCGAACAGGATCCTGATCGTGACCATCAGCGTCTGGGCGCCTTCCAGGCGGCCGTTGAAGCCGACCCGCAGCCGATGCAGCTGGAGCACGGTCATGACCGCGTTGGCGGCGGCGGTCCCGATCACCAGCCCGGCGATCCCCAGCGGCCTGTACAGGGCGACGCTGACGATCACGTCGACGACCATGTTCATCGCTGCCAGGCGGGTCGGGATCCAGGGGCGCTTGAGCGCGAAGAAGGTCCGGCTCAGGAGCAGGTTCACGCCGGCGAACGGCAGGCTGAAAGCGAACCAGAACAGCGCCGTCGAGACCAGGTGGGTCGACTGGGCGGTGAACGCTCCCCGCTGGTACACCAGCCGCGTGATCGGGGTGGCCATCACGATCAGCAGCCCGGCCGCGGGTATCAGCAGAAGGTTGATCTGGCGGATCCCGTTGCCGAGCGTCCTACGCATGCCGGCGGGATCGCGGCGACTGGCCAGGCGGCTCAGCGTCGGGAACAGGACAGTCGCCACCGCGACGCTGAACACCCCCTGGGGCAACATGTAGATCCGGAACGCCTGATCGATCGCCCGCGGCGCGGCGTTCGATACGAGCGAGCCGAAGCCGGCGTTGATGAACAGGTCGAGGTTGACGATCCCGATGCTGAGCGTGACCGGGACGAACAGCGCCAGCACCTGCCGGACCCGGGGGTCGCGCCAGTCGACGTGGAAGGTGATCCGGAAGTCGATCCGGCGCAGCGCCGATCCCACCATCAGCAGCTGGACCACCGTGGCCACCAGCCATGCGATCGCGTAGGCGTACAGGGACTGCTCGCCATGGAAGCTGTGACGCAGCGCGACCAGCAGAACGAGGATCACCAGGTTCCACACCGCCGGCGCCAGCGCGGGGATCGTGAACTCGTCGTAGGACTGCAGAACCCCGACCAGCATGCCGGTCAGGCTCAGCAGCAGGACGACCGGAAACAGGACCTTGGAGAGCCCGACGGTGAGTGCCGTGGCGGAGGCGTGGAGGCTTCCGGTGAACAGCGGGATGATCAGGCCGGCCAACACCATCCACAGCGCCGTCACCACTCCGAGCGCGATCAAGATGATCCAGAACAGAGTCGAGGCGAGCCGGAAGGCCTCGCGCCTGCGGTCGTGCTGGAGCAGATCGGTGAACACCGGCACGAACGCGGCCGACAGCGCCGCCTGGGAGAACAGGTTGCTCATCAGGTTCGGTACCTGGGAGGCGATCGTGAACGCGGATGCCGCTGCGGTGGTGCCGAAGAAGCTCGCCGCGACGACCTCCCGACCCAGTCCCGCCACTCGCGAGACGCCCGTGGCGAGTGCGAAGATCGCGGTGCTGAGAGCGATCCGCCTGCGTGGGGGCGAAGGCGGCGGGGGCACGGGCGGCTCGCCCGTGGCGAGGGTCTCTGCGGACACGAGCGCGCTATAGTACGCGCGCGCCGCGGACCCCCGCGGCTGCTTGCTGTCGTGGCCAACATCCATTCCCAGAAGAAGCGCATTCAGCGCGCCGAGCGCGAGCGACTCGAGAATCGACGCTACACGTCGAAGGTCAAGACGTACTTCCGCCGGCTCGAGCGGGCCGTTGCCGGCGGCGACGCCGAGGCGGCCGATACCGAGCATCGAGTCCTCGTGCAGACGATCGACAAGGCCGTCAAGCGAGGCGCGCTGCACCGCAACACCGGGGCGCGTAAGAAGTCTCGCGCGGACCAGCTTCGCCGCGGCGGCGCCTAGCGCGTTTCAGGACAGCTGCTAGCTGACGATCCGCTGAATCGCCACCAGCGCCGCGGTGTCCTCGCCCGCGCCGCCGGAGGCTCCGCCTCGCGAGGCCAGCTCGAGGTCGGCGACCTCAGAGATCGCGGCGCGAAGCCGGTCAGCCCCGGCACGGCGAGCGTCCGCGATCAGACGATCGGCCGCGCGGGAGGGCATCCGCAGCCTGCGCTTCACGACCGCGGCCGGCTCGCCCGCGTCGAGCGCGGACGCGATCTCATGCGCAAGCCGGACGCGCTGGGAGATCCAGTACAGCAGGCCGGGAACACGCTCGCCCTGGGCGCGCAGCGCGAGGTAGAGCCGGGTGGCCGCCTCGGCTTCTCCGGCCACGAGCGCGTCGGCCACGGCCCACGCCTTGCGCTCGGCCGAGGGTGCGCTCAATGCCTCGATCTCGCCGGCGTCGATGCTCGCGCCTTGCTCGGCCCCGAGCGCGAGCTTCTCGAGCTCACGCAGCAGACGCTGCTGGCGCTCCCCGACGTGTGCAATCAACGCTCTCGCGGCGTCCGGTTCAAGCTCGAGGCCCTCCTCGCGCGCCCGCGCGCTCACCCATTTCGGCAGCTCCCACGGCTTCAGGCCGGATTCGGCGCTGATATCGCCGCCGGCATCGCGAACCGCCCGGTGCAGGGCCGCAGGCGCCTTGGCGCGGGAGTCCTCGCGCGCGAAGAACGCGATCGTGGTGTCCGGCGGGATCGTGGCCAGCGCCGCGCTCAACGGGCCCACCTCTTTCTCCTTGAAGCGCTCCGCTCCATCGACGATCAGGAACCGCCGACCAACGGCCAGCGTCATCGCGCTCAGCGCCTCAGCTACGACATCCGGCGCTGCGCGATCGCCTTCGAACAGCTCCACCCCGTGGGCGCCGCTCTGCCCCTGCGCGAGTGCACGCAGCCGTGCACGGCGCTCCGCGATTCGCCCGTGATCGTCGCCGTGAATCAGATATGCGGGCTTGAAGTGCGCCACCGGGGCAGTCTAAGCGCGCCCCCCGACCGCCAACTCGAGCGCCCGCTCGACCGCCGCCGCCGGTGAGTCCACGGCCAGGACCCCGTCTACCTCCCAGCTGTCGAGCCCCACCACGGGGACCCCCGTCTTCAGCGCCAGCGCCACCTCAGACAGCGTGCCGTAGGCACCCCCGACTGCGATCACCACGTCGGCCGCCCTCACCACCAGCCCGTTGCGCAGCTCCCCGAGGCCGGTGGGCAGCGCAACCGTGAGCCACTCGTTACCCGCCCGGCGGTCAGATCCGGGCAGGACACCGATCGTCACGCCGCCGACCTCGCTGGCGCCGCGGCAGGCGGCGGCCATCACGCCTCCGAGACCGCCGCATACCAGGCAAGCACCCGCTCGCGCCACCGCGCGGCCAACCTCCTCGGCGGCGCGTAGCTGCACCGCGCTGGCATCGCCCGCCCCGACCACGGCGACGTATGGGGAGGCCACGAGCTAGCGGGCGACCACGTTGACGAGCTTGTCGGGGACCACGATCACCTTCGTCACCTGATGGCCGTCGAGGTGATGCTGGACTCCGCGAGTCGCGAGGCAGAGCCGCTCGAGCTCCTCACGCGGCGCGCCGGTCGGGGCGCTCACCCGATCGCGGACCTTGCCGTTGACCTGGCAGACCAGCTCGAAGGTGCTCGTCTGGAGCATCGCGGGATTTGCAGTCGGCCAGGGCTCCTCCCAGACCCGCCGGCCGGTCAGCAGCTCGTACACCTCGGCCCCCAGATGCGGCGCGAACGGGAACGCCAGCGAGGCCGCGGTGGCGCTCGCAAAGCGCCGCGCCTCGAGGTCGGCCGTGGGACGGCGATAGACCTCGTTGACGAGCTCCATCACCGCCGCGATCGCGGTGTTGAACGCGAACCGCCCGCCCATGTCGGCGGTCACCTTCTCGACCGCCCAGTTGGCCTTGCGCACCAGCGCCAAGGCATCCCCCGCAGGATCGTCGGGCTCCGTCGCCCCCAACCCGTCGCCGGCCAGCTCGTCGCCGAGCCGCCACAGCCGCGACAGAAAGCGATGGACCCCTTCGACCCCGGCGTCCGACCACGCCGCGTCCTGGTCCGGCGGACCCATGAACAGCACGTAGCAACGCGCCGCGTCGGCGCCGAAGCGCTCCACGATGTCGATCGGCGCGACCACGTTCCCCTTCGAGCTCGACATCTTGTTCCCATCCGGGCCGAGGATCATTCCCTGGGTGAACAGCGCGCGGAATGGCTCCTGCACCGCGAGCAGCTGCATGTCGGCGAGCGCTTTGACGAAGAAGCGCGAGTACATGAGGTGCAGAATCGCGTGCTCGACGCCGCCGATGTACTGGTCGGCCGGCATCCACGCGTCGAGCACCCGCGGGTCCCAGGCAGCGGCGTCGTTGCGGGCGTCGCAGTAGCGCAGGAAGTACCAGCTGGAGTCGACGAACGTGTCCATCGTGTCGGTCTCTCGCTTGGCTGCCTCGCCACAGCGCGGACACCGGGTCGCGACCCAGTCCTCTGCGGCCGCCAACGGCGAGCGCCC
>JAFAZB010000072.1 GCA_019240015.1 Solirubrobacterales bacterium | reverse complement strand
ACGACGGGCTCCTCGGCGGCGATCGCCGTCATGAGCGGCCGGGCGAGCAGGAAGTCCTCGCCGAAGATGTCGTCCTGCACGTCGCCCCAGGACCGCTCGCCCTCCGAGGACTGGATGCGCAGGAGCTGCTTGCGGTAGTTCCACTCGTACAGCGCCTTGGCCTCGTCGAGCCCCTCGTAGCACTGGAGCCGCACCAGCGTCCGCCCCAGGTAGCGCGACAGCGCCTTGGCGAGCTCAGTCTTGCCGACCCCGGCCGGCCCCTCGACCAGCACCGGCTTGCCGAGCTTGGTGGCCAGGTAGGAGACGAGCGCGGTCGAGGAGCCCGGCAGGTAGCCGACGCGCCGCAGGCCGGCGGCGACGTCCTCGACCGAGCTGGGATGCTCCTGCATGGGCCAAATATAGGGTTACCCCTGCAGTGATCCTCCTGCTCGCCTCCCAGCAGTCGCAGCTGGCGCTGTTCTCAGCCGTGCTGGTGGTCGGCCTGGTGGTCGGGGTGTTCGGGCATTTGATCCGCTCCCGGGCGCTGATCCTGACCGGCATCCTGGTGATCGGCGGGGTCAGCGCCTACTTCTCGTTCGTGCTTCAGCCAGGGGGGCACTGACCGGGGCGGCTGCGCGCCCACCGGCGGCGGCGTCCACGCGCGCCGCGCGGGCGGACCGGACGAACCCGCGGGCGGACCAGAGGAGCCCGGGGGCGGACCGGACGGACGCTGGGCGGCGGGACGCGGCGGGAGCTCTTCCGGCAGCGGCGGCTCCGGGGTGTGGGCGGCGCGGATGCGGTTGCCCGCGTAGACGAGCAGCGCGGCCACCCCGAGCGCCACGAAGATGCCCCATTCGATCCCCGACACGGTCGTCCCGGGGCCACGGACGTTGACGCTCTGCTTGTCGAAGATCCGCCAGATGACCAGCAGGCAGGTCCAGAACCCGGCCGCCGTGATCACCCAGCCGTCGCCCCCCGGGAGGTGGAACGCCCGGCCTTCGGCGCGCTGGAACAGCAGCGTCAAGACGCCGACCGCGACCAGCAGCACGGCGGCCTCCACGAACGAGAACGCCTGCCAGCCGGTCACCGAGATGCTCGCCTCCAGCGGCTTGGGCCCGGCGGCCACCACGGTCTCCTGGTACCACGGCAGGAACAGCGTCAGGAACAGGCCGATCGCGGCGAAGGCGGCCAGCCGTCGCTCCGGCGGGAGCGAGCGCCAGGCTCGCATCAGCCGGCCGGCCCCGGATCCGACCCGCTGGGCGGCGCTCGGGGCGGCGGGGGCGCTGCTGATGCTCGGCGGGCGAGCCACCGGCCGATTGTAGGCGCCGCGGCGGGGGACCCGACGCGGCGGCGAGCCGCGGCTAGCTGATCGGGATGTCCTGGACCTCGGTGGACCGGGCGCTGCGCCTGGCGGTCCGCTCGAGGTACCAGTCGATCAGCGCGCGCAGTGCGAGCAGCAGCTCGCGCAGCGCCTCGGCCAGGCGGCGCTGGAGCTCCGGTGGGATCAGGTCGCGCAGCGAATGCAGCAGCTGCGAGAGCAGCTCGAGCTCGCTCGCGCCGCCCTCGGCGGCGGTCGCGTCCTGCGGCTGCTGCCAGCCCGACGGCGGCGGGCGGCGCGAGGCCCGGGAGGCGGCCTCGGCGATCAGCCGTTCGGCTGTCTCGGAGGCCCTGTCGAGACGCTCCTCCAGGCGATGCAGAGCCTCGTCGGTGAACGCCTCGCGCTCGCTGGGCGGCGGCTCGTGCGCCTGCTCGTCGGGCACGGCCGGCTTGTCAGGATCTCTGCTCTCCATCGAAGGTCACCTCGAGTGCGCCGTCGTGGAACTTGGCCTCAGTGGGACTGCGGGCGGCGAGCGCGGGCGGGAGCATGATAGTTCGCTTCTGGCCGTCGATCCCGACCACCAGCTCGAGCCCGATCTTCTTCAGCGAAATCTCGCTCTTGCGCGCGAACGGCAGCACCAGCCGTAGCCGGGCCTGGTGCTCTGAGACCAGCAGCTCCTGGGTCAGCGCTTCGTGCAGGATCGCCGCCGGATCGTGCTCGCAGAACAGCGCCGCGCCCAGCCGCTCGAGCATCTCCGGGCCCACCACCTCCTGCTCGAAGTAGGGGGCCCGCAGCACCGGCACCGGGGAGAACGCCGAGTGCACCAGCTCCAGGTGCTCCTCCTGGACCCGTCGCCAGCCCGCGAAGTAGTCGCCCACCCCCTCCGGGAACAGGCGGTTGACGATCACCGCGTCGGTCAGGTAGCCGTACAGGTTGAGGTAGGTGAAGGTCCGCATCGCCTCCCCGATCACCATCTTGTCGGGGTTCATCACCAGGCGGACCGTGCAGCGCTGCCGATCGCGGAGGATCTCGTTCATCGCGATCAGGTTGCGCGACAGCCGCTGGATGTCGGCGAACACGGCTTGGGTGGGCAGCGAGATGTCGAGCAGCGAGCGCGCGATCGGCCGCGCCGCCGCCAGCAGCTGGCGCTCGATCGGAAACACCTTCTCGATCCACCAGCGCGCCACGTCGGGGAACGAGAGCAGTCGCAGCGTCTCGCCGGTCGGCGCGCAGTCGACCACGATCGCGTCCCATTCGCCCGACTGGTGGTGACCCTGGAGGCGAAGCAGCGAGAACAGCTCGTCCATCCCCGGCGGGACCGTCAGCTCCTCGGCCGAGATCCGGTCCACCCCCCGCTCGACGAACAGCTCACCGAGCCAGTCCTGCACCCCTGACCAGTGGCGCTCCATCTCCTCCTGGGCCTTGACCTCCTGACCCCACAGCCGCTCTGAGACCGGCGTCGGCTCGCCCTCGAGCGCGACCCCGAGCGACTCCGACAGGCTGTGCGCCGGATCGGTCGAGACGATCAGCGTGCGCAGCCCGTTCGCCGCGCAGCGCAGCGCCGTGCACGCCGCCACCGAGGTCTTGCCGACGCCCCCCTTGCCGGTATAGAGAATCGTGCGCGGCGGCATCTAGCTGACCTGGAGCGTCGTCACCAGCCGGTTGAAGTTGCCGGCCAGGTCGGTCGCGGCGAGGTGCAGGCTGTAGGAGCCGCGGGGGTTGAGCGGGGGGATCGAGAACGAACCGACCCCGTAGGGGAACTCGGCGCTGGTCAGGAATACGGTCTGACCACCGCGCGCGAGCACGATCCCCACCTGCGAGAACTTCGACAGGCGAAAGCGGATCTGGGAGGGCTGCCCGGCGGGAATGCTCGCGGTCAGCAGCGTCAGCGCCGGCGGCGTCGTCAGGTCGGCGGCAAAGCGCTGTGCGGTGGCGCAGTACACCGCCGCCCCGGTGCGGGCGCACAGCTGCTGCAGGAACCCGGTCACCAGCGTGTGGTAGTCGAGCGTGTCCTCGACGCCGGGCTGGTAAAGCGACCAGGCGCCGGTGTTGAACTGGGGCACTTCGGACCGGGCCTCTGCGTCGCCGGCGGCGAACAGCTTCGCGGCGCGCGGGTCACCGCTCACGTGGGCATAGTCGTAGAGCCCGATCAGCGT
>JAFAZB010000041.1 GCA_019240015.1 Solirubrobacterales bacterium | reverse complement strand
CTTGATCTCGTCGGCGACGCCCCCATGTCCCATCGAGAACACCTGAAAGCCGCCCGAGTCGGTGACGATCGGCTTCTGCCAGCGCATGAACCGGTGCAGGCCGCCGAGCTCCGCCACCAGCTCGGGTCCCGGCGCCAGCAGCAGATGGAAGGTATTGGCGAGGATCAGCTCGTAGCCGAGCGCCGCGACCTCTGCGGCCGTGAGCGTCTTGACCGCCCCCCGCGTCGCAAGCGGCACGAACGCGGGCGTGCGGACCTCGCCATGAGCCAGGCTCAGCGTGCCGGCGCGGGCGAGGGTCTCAGCACAACGGGTCCGGACCGCAAACACGGCCCGGACCCTACTTCGGAGCCATGCCGCCGGCCGCGTCGAGGCGGCCGACCGGCCGACTAGCTACTGGTCTCGGCGCCTTCGATCGTCGCCGGCTCCTGGCCTGTGACGCTGATCGCGACCATGCGGGGCTTGCGCTCCTCGGGCTTGGGGACCCGAACCTCCAGGACGCCGCGATCGAACGTGGCACGCACGGCCGCCGGATCGACGCCATCGGGCAGGGTGAGCGACCGGGCGAAGGCGCCGGAGGCGCGCTCTACTCGGTAGTAGCCCTCCTTGCGCTCCTCGTGCTCGGCCTTGCGCTCTCCTGACACCGTCAGCACGTTGTCCTCGAGCTCGATGTTCACATCCTGCTCGCTCAGACCCGGCAGGTCCACGCGCAGCACGAAGTCCTCATCGGTCTCGACCAGGTCCATCGCCGGAATCCACCGCCGCAGGCTGCCAGCGCTCCCGCCGTTGCCCGACGGCGCTTCAAAGAACGTGTTGAAGAGCCGATTCATCTCGTTCTGAATCGTGTTCAGCTCGCGGACCGGCTCCCATCGAATCATTGCCATAACGACCCTCCCTTCGAGGTATCGATCTTTGCTGAGACCATTATGAAATCTAAGTCGCCGCTTGTCAAGTCTTTTCCTGCGAACGCGCGCAGATACCGGGGCTCGTCTGAGGGACGCCCCTGCGGGCCGCCGAACACCGGATTCCTCCCGCAAATCGCCACAATCTCACCACTGGTCGGGGCGGCGGCGAGGGATAGTCCGCGGGCGAGTGCGTGAGCGCCGTTATCGCGCACACCCCTCGGGGGCGGGCGACCAGGTGGGCGATTTTGACGATCCGGTCCGGGCCCGCGCCCGGGGCCGGGCGAGTCGCGCCCGCGCCCCCCCGGGAGGCGCGGCCCGCCGCGCGACCGCCCGCCGCGCGACCGCCCCCTGCGCGACCGCCCCCGCCCCGCGACCGCCCCCCGACCCCCTACTCGATCAACGACCGCCCCGTCATCTCCTCCGGCTGCTCGAGCCCCAGCACCTCCAGCACCGTCGGTGCGACGTCGGCGAGCACCCCGCCCGAGCGCAGCGCGAGGCCGGGGACCGTGACCACCAGCGGCACGGGGTTGAGGGAGTGGGCGGTGTTGGGGCTGCCGTCGGGCTCGAGCATGTGGTCGGCGTTGCCGTGGTCGGCGGTCACCACGCACGCGCCGCCGGCCGCGTGCACGGCCTCGATCACCTCTCCCAGGCACGCGTCGACTGTCTCGATCGCCTTCACCGCCGCCTCGATCACGCCCGTGTGCCCGACCATGTCGGGGTTGGCGAAGTTGATGATCCCGAACCTGGGCCGGTCGGATTGCCAGGCCTCGACGAACGCGGCCGCGGCGGCGCGCGCGCTCATCTCCGGCTTCTTGTCGTAGGTCGGCACGTCGCGCGGCGAGTCGAGCAGCTCACGGCGCTCGCCCGGCAGCGGATCTTCCTCGCCGCCGTTGAAGAAGTACGTCACGTGCGGGTACTTCTCGGTCTCGGCCACGTGCAGCTGCCGCTCTCCCCGATCGGCGATCACGGCCGCCAACGTGGTCCCCGGACGCTCGGGCGGGAACGCGACCGGGTAGCGCCACCCGGACTCGTACTCGGTCATCGTCGCATAGCGCTCGACCAGTCCTGCCCCGCCCCGATCGACCTCCTCGAACCCCTCCTCGGCGAGCGCGCGGCTGAGCTCGCGCATCCGGTCGGGGCGGAAGTTGAACGCCAGCACCGAGTCCTGCGGGCGGATGCAAGCCTCCTCGCCCACGAGCACTGGGTGGATGAACTCGTCGGTCTCCTCGCGCTCGTAGGCCTCGCCGGCCGCGGCGGCCCCCGACCGCGCGGAGTGCTCGGTGCGCCCGTGGACGAGCAGGTCGTAGGCGAGCTGGACCCGGTCCCAGCGGCGGTCGCGGTCCATCGCGTAATAGCGTCCCACGACCGAGCCGATCCGCCCCACCCCGGCGTCCGACATCCACCCCTGCACGGTCTCCAGGTAGCCCGCCCCGGACTTCGGCAGCGTGTCGCGCCCATCGGTGAACGCGTGCAGCACCAGGTCGGACACCTCCATCGCGGCGGCGAGCTCGATCAGCGCCCGCAGGTGCGTGAAGCCGGAATGCACGCCGCCGTCCGACACCAGTCCCAGCAGGTGGACTCGCTCCGCGTCCGCAAACGCCTCCCGCAGCACGGGGTTGTCCCCCAGCTCGCCGCGCGCCACCGCCTGGTCGATCCTCGTCAGGTCCTGCAACACGATCGCCCCGGCGCCCAGGTTCAGGTGGCCGACCTCGGAGTTCCCCATCTGGCCAGCGGGCAGTCCTACCGCCTCGCCGCAGGCGGTCAGCGAGGTGTGCGGGAAGCTGTCATAGAGCTCGTCGAACACCGGCGTACGCGCCAGCGACACCGCGTTGCCCTCGCCCGCCGGCGCCAGACCCCAGCCATCCAGCACGATCAGGGCGGCACCCGGCGCCGGAAGGTCTTTGGCTCCGGGCGCGATCGCCATCAAGGGGCGGCCGCGACGATCGCCGCGAACGTGTCCGCGTCGAGGCTCGCGCCTCCGACCAGCGCCCCGTCGACGTCGGGCAGCGCCAGCAGCTCCTGCGCGTTCTCGGCCTTGACGCTGCCGCCGTAGAGGATCCGGGTGCGCTCCGCCGCCACCCGCGAGCGGTCGGCGACCAGCGCGCGGATGAACGCGATCGCCTCCTGGGCCTGTTCGGCGGTGGCCACCTTGCCGCTTCCGATCGCCCAGATCGGCTCGTAGGCGATCACCACCTCGCTCAGGCGCGCGTCCTCGACCCGCGTCAGATCCTCCTGCACCTGGTGTCGGAGCTTGCGCTCGGTGTCACCGCGCTCGCGCTCCTCCTCGGTCTCGCCGACGCACAGGATCGGCTCCAGTCCCGCCTGAAGCGCCGCGGGCAGCTTCAGCTGCAAGGCGCGGTCGCTCTCGCCGAACTGCTCCCGGCGCTCGGAGTGGCCGAGGATCGTCCCCTGCACCCCCAGCTCGGCGAGCATCGGCGCCGACACCTCGCCGGTGAACGCGCCCTCCGGCTCCTGGTGCATGTTCTGGGCGTAGACCCCTACCGACGAGCCCCTGGTCGAGTCGACGATCGCCGCGAGCGCGGGAAACGGCGGGCAGATCCCCACGTCGATTCCCGCCCGGCCGGCGATCCGCGGCAGCAAGGACTGCACGAACGACTCGGCCTCCGCGACCGTCTTGTACATCTTCCAGTTGCCGGCGATCAAGGGCCGCCGCGCGTCCGCCCCGCTCACGCGAGCGCCTCCACGCCGGGCAGCCGCTTGCCCTCGATCAGCTCGAGCGCCGCGCCACCGCCGGTCGAGAGATGGGTGACGCGGTCGGCGAGGCCGAAGCGCACCAGCGCCGCGGCGGAGTCGCCGCCGCCGACCACCGTCGTCCCCGACGCCGCCGCGACCGCTTGCGCCACCGCCCGCGTCCCGGCCGCGAACGGCTCGAGCTCGAACGCGCCCATCGGCCCGTTCCAGAACACGGTCCCCGCGCCCGTCACGAGCTCCGCATAGCGCTCGGCGGTGCGGGGCCCGATATCGAGCCCCATCCGCCCATCGGGCACGTCGACACCATCGATCACCTCGGGCTCGGCGTCCTGCTCGAGCCGCTCGGCGATCACCAGGTCGCGCGGCAGCTCCAGCGTGCCGTGCTGCTCGGCGCGGCGCTCGAGCAAGCCGCGGGACAGCTCCACGTCCTCGGGCTCACACAGCGACGAGCCGACGCTGTGGCCCTCGGCCGCCAGGAACGGAAAGCACATCGCCCCACCGATCAGGATCGTGTCGGCGAGCTGCTGGAAGCGCTCGATCACGCCGAGCTTGTCGCTCACCTTGGCGCCCCCGAGGACCGCGACCAGGGGCCGCTCGGGGTCCTCGAGCAGGCCGTCGAGGGCGGCCACTTCACGCTCCAGCAAGCGCCCCGCGGCGCGCTGCGCGACCAGCCGCGCGACCCCCTCGGTCGAGGCGTGCGCCCGGTGGGCGGCTCCGAACGCGTCGTCCACGTAGGCGTCGGCGAGCTCCGCGAGCGCCGCCGCCAGGGCCGGATCGTTGTCGGTCTCCCCCGGCTCGTAGCGGAGGTTCTCCAGCACCAGCACGTCGCCGTCCCCCAGCCGCTCGACGAACCCGCGCACGTCCTCCCCGACCACCGCCGGGGCGAGCGTCACCTCGGCGGCGGTTAGCTCGGCGAGCCGATCGGCGGCCGGGCGCAGCGAGAGCTCGGGCTCGCGATCCTTGGGCCGCCCCAGGTGGGACGCCAGGATCAGGCGCGCACCGCGCTCGCGGAGCTCCTCGATCGTCGGCAGCGCGGCGCGGATCCGGGTGTCGTCGGCCACCCGTCCATGCTCCAGCGGCACGTTGAAGTCAACCCTGACCAGCACCCGCTTGCCCTCGAGGTCGCCGAGATCGCGCAGCGTCCTCACAGCAGTCTCTGCACCAGGTCAGCGACGCGGTTCGAGTAGCCCCACTCGTTGTCGTACCAGGCGATCACCTTGACCATCGTCCCGTCCATGACCGCGGTCAGCTGCGAGTCGAGGATCGAGGAGGCGGG
>JAFAZB010000016.1 GCA_019240015.1 Solirubrobacterales bacterium | reverse complement strand
TGTGGGGCGATCGGCTACGGCTCGCGCAGGCGATCGGCAATCTGCTCGCAAACGCGATCGAGCACGGCGGCGGGCCGGTGGAGATACGGGGTGCCTGTGACGGCGCCCGCGCCCGGGTCGAGGTCCTCGATCGCGGACCGGGTCTTCCCGCCCCCGTCGCGGAGCTCGCGCGCCGGCCCCGCGGCGGGCGCGGCACGCGCGGCCGCGGACTCGCGATCGCCTCCGCCGTGGCCAAAGCACACGGGGGGCGGCTGGCCGCCGCGCCCACCGAGCACGGTGCCAGGCTGGTCCTGGACTTGCCAGCGCGACGGCTGGGTTAGACGGCCTGGGTTAGTTCGCGCCTAGCGCGCCCGCTGGTAGCCCAACCACACGCTCCGGACGGAACGGCCCCGGCCTCGCAATCGTCCGCCCATCAGCAAGCTCTGCAAGCGGCGTTGCAGCGCCATGGCCGTGGCCGCCCGTGTCGCGCGGCCCGAATCCCGCGTGGCGACGGGCTTGCGTCCCAAACTTCGGCCTCGGATGGTCGACGTGGGAAGAGGAGTGGGAGATGGGTTGCATTGTGGGAGAGAGTGGGTTATTGTGGGGCGCACATGCGGAACCCGGGTGGCAGGGCTCCTCCCACCCAGCCACCCGGGTTCGGAATTCGGTCACCTGCATGAGATCCCTTGACCTTCCGCGGAACGTTCGAACACACGCTGGATGCCAAGCACCGGCTGACGATCCCCGCCAAGTTCCGTGGCGCGCTCGCCAACGGAGTGGTGCTGGCGGCCGCCCACGAAGTGGAGCAGGGCGCTCCGCGCTGCGTGGGGATCTGGACCCCCGACGCCTACGATGGATTCACGACCTCGACGCTCGCGGGCCTGAACCCCTCCTCTCCGAGAGCCCGCGAGCTCAAGCGGTTCTTCTTCAACGCCTCGTTTGACACAGAGCTCGATTCCGCCAACCGCGTGATGATCCCGCCCCACCTGATCCGCTACGCCGCGCTCGACAAGGAAGTGGTCGTGACCGGCTCGGGTGAATGCCTCGAGGTGTGGGATCGCGCGCAGTACACGCGGAATTTCGAGGAGGTCCTGACTCGTATCCCCGAGATCGCGGCGAGCCTTGGCGACACTGCTTGACATGACGAGGACTCATATCCCGGTCCTGGCCGGTGAGCTGATCGAGCTGCTCGATCCGCGTTCCGGGGAGGTCGCGGTCGACTGCACGGTCGGCGGCGGCGGTCATGCGCGGCTGATCGCGGAGCGAATCGGGCCGGCGGGGATGCTGATCGGCATCGACCGTGATCCGCTCGCGCAGGAGCGGTTCGCCACGATCTCGGCCGAGGTCTCCTGCCAGACGCGCTTCCTTCGCGCCGATTTCGCAACGGCCCTCGGCGAGCTCCTCGACGAGCGTCTCCGGGCGGACCTCGTCTACCTGGACCTCGGCATGTCGTCGATGCAGGTCGACACGTGGGCTCGCGGGTTCTCCTACGCCTACGACGCCCCGCTCGACATGCGGATGGATCCAGACCAGGAGCTGACCGCCCAGGAGATCGTCAACACCTGGGACGAGCGACGGCTGGCCCGGCTGCTGCGAGAGTACGGCGAGGAGCGATACGCCGGCCAGATCGCCCGGGCGATCACCCGCGCCCGCCGACGCGAGGACCTGATCTCAACCCAACAGCTGGTCGACGCGATCAAGTCCGCGGTCCCGGTGCCCGCGCAGTTTGCCGGCGGCCACCCGGCACGGCGAACCTTTCAGGCGTTGCGCTTGGCCGTGAACGACGAGCTCGAGCAGCTCGACGCCGCGTTGCCGGCAGCCTGGGAGCTGCTGGGCGACGGCGGCAGGGTCGCGGCGATCTCGTTCCATTCGCTCGAGGACAGGCGCGTGAAGCGGTTTCTGGCGGAGCGCGCCCGCGGCTGCGTGTGTCCGCCGGAGCTGCCGGTCTGCGTCTGCGGCCGGGAGCCCGAGGCTGAGCTGCTGACCCGCCGCGCCGTGGCGCCAACCCCCGGTGAGATCGCCGAGAACCCGCGATCGAAGTCGGCGCACCTCCGGGCTGCCCGCAAGCTCGAGGTCGAGGCTCGATGACGCCGAGCGCGGTCACGCCCGCGGCCCGTGGAAAGGCCGGGGTCGTGGCGGCTCCGCGGCGATCCCAGAAGAGCCGCCCGGCCGGGCACCGCGCATCCTTGGCGCGCCAGCCCACGCCGGCCCATCCGCGGCGCGCATCGGGGCCTGCGGGCGGCGTGCCGCGGCCCGTGCGCCCAGCCAGGCCCGGAGTGGCCCGGGCCCCGCGGGCGAGCGCCGTGCGTGCCGGCGCCCCGCCGGTGGCGCTGGTGCAGCGGGCGCTTCAGTTCTTGGGCGCGCTTCCCGAGAGCGGTCTGCTCGACCGGCTGATCCGTGGACGGGCGTGGATCCCCCTGCTCGGGGTGATGCTCGCGGGGATCGTCGCGATGCAGGTGGAAGTGCTCAAGCTGGGGACCACGATCGGCCGCTCGATCGAGCGCGGCGCGGTACTCCAGAGCCGCAACGACGTCCTCAGACAGAGCGTCTCCCTGCTGGCCGACGACCAGCGGATCGAACGGCTGGCGACCGGGATGGGCATGGTGATGCCCGCGCCCGAAGCGATCAGCTTCCTCCCCGTCCATGGCATCGACGCAGGGCAGGTGCTCGCCGCGATCCAGGCCCCCGACGCGACCGCATTCACGGCGCACCTTCCCGCGGCCGCCAGCGCGGGGAGCGCCGGGGGCGTGCTCGGCGCGCCCGGGGTGGGGAGCGGAGCGGGCACCACCGCAACGGCCGGAGCCGGAACCGCGGCGGCCGCGAGCGCAACGACAGGATCCGGAACCGCGACGACCAGCGGGTCCGGCTCGACCTCCGCGGGCGCTGGCCCGGGCGCGGGGAGCGGCTCGGGGGCCGGGGGTGGCGCTGGGAACGGCGCGGGCGCGGGCGGTGGCATGGGATCGGGCGCCGGGAGCAGCCCGGGGGCGGGGACGGGGACTGCCGCCGCATCGACCGGCGCCGGCACAGGCACTTCTGGCAGCGCCGGCACGACGGCGGCGAGCGGGCTGACATCGAGCCAGTCCCAGTCCGGCGGGGCTGCTCCCTCGGGCCAGTAGCGGCTAGTCGTGGCCGTCGTCGACCGCCGAATCGGGATCCTGTTTCTGGTGTTCGTCGGGCTGCTGGGGACGGCGCTTGCCCGCGCCGCTTATCTCGGCTCGATCCAGGCCGGCTCGCTGCAACAGGTCGCGGCGACTCAGCAGGTGACCGAGGAGCCGGTCCCCGCTGTGCGAGGGTCGATCATGGATCGCAACGGGGTGGAGCTGGCGATCTCGGAGGCGGCCGACGACGTCGCGGCGGACCCCTACGTGATTCGCAGGAGCGGCGACCCGGTGGCGCTTGCCGAGCAGATCGCGCCGTTGCTCGGACGGCCGGCGCTACCGGTGCTCGCCGAGCTGACCAAGCCTCACACCGGCTTCGCGTACTTGGCCCATCTGCTGCCGGCGAGCCAGGCGGCAGCGATCATGAAGCTACGGATCGATGGGAAACCGATCAGCGGGATCTGGCTGATCCCGCAGGTCAAGCGGGTGTACCCGCGCTCCTGGGCGGCGTCGCAGGTGCTGGGTAACGTGGGCTGGGCAGACGAGGGCCTGAGCGGCATCGAGTACCGGTTCAACCACGTCCTGCGCGGCGTGGACGGCGTTCGTCGGATCGTCGACGACGCGATCGGGCAGCCGATCTACATCAGCGACCAGCGGTCTTCGCAGTCGGGCAAGTCGGTGCAGCTGACGATCGACTCGGCCCTCCAAGACCAGGTCGAGCGGGTGCTGGCCGGGGTCGGGGCCCAGTACTCGCCTCGCGGAGCCACCGCGATCGTGATGGACCCCAACACCGGCGAGATCCTGGCGCTCGCCAACTGGCCTCGGGTCAACGCAAACGACGTCGGCGGCGCACCGTCCTATGCGACCGAGGATCGTGCGGTCGGCTACGACTATGAGCCGGGATCGACGTTCAAGGCGATCACGGTCGCGGGCGCGCTCCAGGACGGCCTCGTCGCGCCCGACACCCCGCTCACGATCCCGCCCGTGCTGCAGATCGCCGACCGCCGGATCCACGACGCCGAGAGCCATGGCACCGAGACCCTGTCCGTCGCCCAGGTGCTGAAATACTCGAGCAACATCGGCGCGGATGAGATCGGGGAGAGGCTCGGGCCCCAGCGCTTCGACCACTGGGTGCGCGAGTTCGGCTTCGGTGCCCCCACCGGGGTCGACCTGCCGGGCGAGGAGCAGGGAATCGTGTTGCACTCCTGGCAGTACTCCGGCTCCTCGATGGGCAACCTCCCGATCGGGCAGGGCGAGTCGGTCACGCCGATCCAGATGGCGGCGGCCTACTCGGCGATCGCCAACGGCGGCGTGCTGCGGCCGCCGCGGATCGTCGAAGCGATCGGCGGCAAGCCGACGCCTGCGCCGGCCGGGCGGCGGATCATCTCCCCCAGCACCGCAGCCGCGCTCCGCGGCATGCTCCGGGGGGTCGTCGACGAGGGTGGCACCGGGACCGACGCGGCGATTCCAGGGTACGACCTGGCGGGCAAGACCGGCACCGCCAACGTGGTCGTCCACGGCTCGTATTCGAGCACCAAGTTCATCGCCTCGTTCATCGGCTTCGTACCGGCGAGCCACCCCAGGCTGCTGGTCGCCGTGATGGTGGACGAACCTCACGGCGCGATCTCGGGAGGCCTGGTCGCCGCG
>JAFAZB010000463.1 GCA_019240015.1 Solirubrobacterales bacterium | reverse complement strand
TCAGGTCTTCGGCCGCGTCGGCCTGGCAGAGCGATCCGCCGATCGTGCCCCGGTTGCGGACCACCGGGTCGGCGATCACCCGCTCGGCGTCGCGGAACACGGGGAAGCGCTCGGCGAGCAGCTCGGACTTCAGCAGCTCCACGTGGCGGGTCAGCGCGCCGATCAGGATCTGATTGCCCTCATCCCGGATGTAGGACAGCTCGCCGAGGTCGTTGATGTCGATCAGGTGCTCGGGGTTTGCGAGGCGCAGCTTCATCATCGGCAGCAGGCTGTGCCCGCCGGCGATCACCCGCGCTTCGGGGCCCAGCCGGCCGAGCAGACCGATTGCATCCTCGACGCTTCGGGCGCGCTGGTACTGAAACGGTCCCGGGGTCTGCATCAGCTCTCCTCCTCGCGGGGTTCGGTGCCGATCACGGGGGAGCGAGGCATCAGCTGCGGCCGCGTCTGGCGGCCTTCCGGGTACAGGGCCCGCGCTGCCTGGCTTCCGTAGGCGGCGTCTCTGAGCGCTGGCCCTTGCGGACTGCGCGCCGCGATCGGGGCCTCGCGGCCGAGCCGGGCGAGCGTCAGCGTGCCCCTCGTGTAGACCTCGGAGATCCGCGGCGCCCTGATCCTCGTGCTCTCGGGGAAGTCCCGCAATCCTGCCTCCGCCGCGCCCGGATACAGGCCGTCGACCAGGCCGACCGCGTCCTCGAGCCCGGCCTTCTTGACGAGCAGCCCTTCGAGCAGGTCGACCCCGGCGTCGAGGTTCTGGTTGATCGACTTCACCACGTCGCCGACCGGCGCGCTCTTCTCGATGATCTGCACCACCCCGGTGATCGCCTGATCGAGACCCGCGGTGATCCTTTGGAGCGCGAGGATCGTCCCAACCAGATAGACGACGAGCACCCCCACGATCAGGACGACCGCGATGATCATGACCACACCAGCTGCTGGCATCGTTCCTCCAATCAGGCGTCGTCGAGGATCACGTCGAGCGAGCCGCCGTAGTCAGCCGCCGTCTCGATCGTCTTGGCTACCTGCTCCTGGGTTCTCAGCAGCATCGCCGCGGCGTCCAGGTCGCTCGAACCGGCGCTGGCCGCGGCGGCGATTCGCTGGACGCTCGGCACGATCCCGTTCGCGACGCTCAGCACGCCGTGCAGGAGGTACACGACGACCGGCAGCAGCACCAGCAGCAGCACGGCGTCTCCGATCCACTCGAGCGTCATTTGGGCCTCCTGTCGGCGACGATCTTGGCCTTCGTGGCGATCCCCGGCAGCGCACTCAGGATCACGTCGAACTGGGCGTTGATGGCGGTGACGGCCGGCGCGAGCGGGCGCAGGTGCTCTGACTCGACGCCCTCGAGCGCCGAGGCCAGCGTCGCCAGCCCCTCGGAGGCCGATTGCAGGTCGCTGCGGACCCGGATCAGGGCCGCGGCGAGCACCGCGACCACGACCACGGCCAGCACGACGCTGAGGATGATCAGCGTGGTCTCGCTCATGACTCACCGTAGCCGTCGGTGAGCGCGTTCATATAGCCGTCTTGCACCACCGCTTCCTGCACGATCAGTCCCAGCACCGGGGCGGTCGCCTCGAGTTGCGGGATGTTCGCGGTGTTGGTGGCCACCTGGCCTGCGACATCGAGCAGCCGAGCGACCGATTTCTTGATCTCGTCGGTGGCTCTGAGCAGGACCGCGAGCAACGCGGCGACGACCAGCGCGGCCACCAGGCCGATCACGAGCGCGATCGTCCAGGCGCCGTGGTTGGAGAGCGATGCATACGAGAGGCTCATTTGCCGACCGCCACCTTTCGCAGCGCCCGAGCGGCGTGCAGGATCCGGACGCCTGAGTCGTTGATCTGCCCGACGCCGGCGAGCTCGGTGGTCTGCTCGCGCACCTGCTCGACGCCTTGCACCGCGGTCCGTGCCTGCTGCGCGATCCGCGACGCCAGCACGACGATCGTGATCACGATCGCCGCGGCTACAGCCACGACGACCACGCCGAGCACGAGCCCGATGTACCAACCGGTGGAAGCACCGATCACGCTAGGCATTCACACCTCCTCGAATGTCTCGAGCCCCTCGACTGCGGCCATCAGCCTGGTAGCTCCTGGTTGCAATGCTCGGCCGCCCAGCGGATCGAGCGGACGATCGACGCGTAACCCGTGCAGCGACAGATCTGACCGGAGATGGCCTCGCGGATCTCCTGGTCGGTGAGCGCAGGCCCCCCGGCGCGGCGATCGAGCAGCGCCCGTGCGGTGAGCATCATCCCGGGCGTGCAGAACCCGCATTGGAGCCCGTGCATCTCGCTGAAACCCTGCTGCACGGGGTCCAGCACCCCGTCGACCTCGAGCCCTTCGACGGTGCCGATCTCGTGGCCGGCAGCCGTGGCGGCGAGCACCGTGCACGACTTGACCGGCGCACCGTCCATCAACACCGCGCAGATACCGCAGTTGGACGTGTCACAACCCCAGTGCGTGCCGGTCAGGCCGAGCTCGTCGCGCAGGAAGTGCACCAGCAGCATCCGCGGCTCGACGTCGCGGCTGTGCTCGTGGCCGTTGACCGACACGGTCACGTTCATCGCGGTGGCTCGCTCAGCGCCCGGGTTACCGCTCGGCGGAGCGCACGCTCGGTCAGCACGGCCGCGACGTGCCGCTTGTAGGCGGCCGTCCCGCGCTGGTCCGTGACCGGGGAGCACCCGGCCGCGGCGAGCTGTGCGGCGTGCGCGAACAACCGGTCGGAGGGGCGCTGTCCGGCGAGCGCCTCCTGCGCCTCGGCCGAGGTCACCTCGGCGCCCACGGCGGCCAGCGCGATGCGCCCCCGCTCGATCGTCCCGCCGGCGAGCTTCACCGAAGCCCCGGCTGCGACCACGGCCCAGTCTCCGACCCGTCGCTCGACCTTCTGATAGGCGCTGCCCGACCCAGGCTCGATCACGACCCGGATCTCGAGCAGCATCTCCTCGGCGCCGACGGCGGTCGCGTATGGGCCCCGGTAGAAGTCGCGCATCTCGACGAGCCGCTCGCCGTCGGGCCCACGGATCAGCAGCCGCGCATCGACCGCGGCGCACACGGCGCTCAGGTCCTCGGCGGGATCGGCCTGACACAGCGCGCCGCCGATCGTGCCCCGGTTGCGGACCAGCGGATCGGCGATCACGCGCTCGGCATCGCGGAAGATCGGCAGCGCGGCCGCCAGCAGCTCTGACTCGAGCAGCTCCCGGTGACGGGTCATCGCGCCGATTCGCACTTCGCCCTCGCGCGCGTCGATGTACCCGAGCTCCGCGGCCAGGTCGTCGATATCGATCACGTATTGCGGGGACGCCAGGCGGAGCTTCATCATCGGCAGCAGGGAATGACCCCCCGCGAGCAGGCGAGCCTCGGGCCCCAGCAACGTCAGCAGCTCCAGCGCGTGGTCGACACTCGTCGCGCGCTCATACTCGAATGGAGCCGGAACCTGCACCCGCGGTGATTCTCACGCCGCTATCGTGGGCTGACAACCGGCAGTTAAGTGATCGCTTAGTTGACATGACGCTGGCCCAGCTGCAGTCCTTCGTGCTGGTCGCTCGCCTCGGCTCGGTCAAGGCGGCCGCGGCCGAGCTGGAGGTCACCGAGCCGGCCGTCTCGGTCGCGGTCGCCGCGCTACGCAGGGAGTTGGGAGATCAGCTGTTCGTTCGCGCCGGTCGGGGCATCGCGCTGACCCCCGGAGGGCGGCGACTCTCGGCGCTGGCGACGGAGATCCTCGGCCTCGCCGAACAGGCTCGGCGTTCGGTCCAGGATGGTCCCGGTCAGCGGCGCGTGGTCCAGATCGCCGCGACCAATATCGTCGCGGAGCACATCGGCCCGGTGATCGATGCCTTCACCGCCCGCGATCCAGGTCTCGAGATCTCGATCGAGGAGGTCGCCGGCGCCACGTTCGCGGACCTGCTGGAGCATCGCCGGGCTGACATCACGCTCGGCCCGCATCCCGGGCCGGAACGGTCGGCGACGATCGCGTCGGTGCCGTTCCTGCGCTGCCGGGTGATCATCGTGGCCGCCCCCGGGCATCCACTTGCGGCCAAGCGCCAGCTGTCTCCAGAGGAGCTCGACCAGCACCGCTGGCTGGTCGGTCCGCCCGACGTCGATCCGACCACCACCACGGGGCTGTTCTTCGCCCGTCACGGACTCGCGCCGCGCGACGTGGTCGCGTACACCAGTCACGCCGCCGCGATCGCGGCGGCGACGGCGGGGGAGGGGATCCTGCTCTCGCTCGCAAACTCCGTGCTGGACGAGGTGCGCCGCCGGGTGCTGGTCCGGATCGATGTCCGCGGCACCCCGATCATCGAGCTGTGGCACGCGAGCACGCTCGGCTTGGGTCGCGCCCTGCCGGCGGCGCTCGCGCTGCAGCGGTTCGC
>JAFAZB010000435.1 GCA_019240015.1 Solirubrobacterales bacterium | reverse complement strand
CCCTGGACCCACCACGTGCGCTGGATCGCGCCGGACCCCCGCAACGCCGAGCGGCTGCTCGTCGGCATCGAGCTCGGGGGGCTCATGTACAGCGAGGATGCGGGCGCGACGTTCTTCGATAATCGGTCGGGCGCAAAGCGCGACATTCACAGTCTGGCCTGGCACCCCCGTGTCGAAGGCCGGGCGTACGTGGCGGCGGGCGACGGTGCCGCCTGGAGCCACGACGGCGGACTCAACTGGGAGGCGGCCGACGCCGGGCTCGAGCTTGGCTACTGCTGGGCGCTGGCCGTCGATCCCGCGGATCCCGAGCGCTGGTACATCAGCGCCGCATCGGGTCCGCGGAGCGCCCACCGCGGCCGCGATGCCCGAGGCCGGCTATACGGCCGGCGTGGTGAGGCCTGGAACCCGCTTGCACTGCCCGACGAGACGATGCCCTATGCGCTAGCTATCAGTGCCCGCGAGCTGTTCGCCGGCATGGCCGACGGCCGCGTGCTTTACAGCACCGACCACGGAGCGAACTGGGCGGATACCGGAGTCCAGATCGGCCCACTTCTGGCGATGGCGGCCTGAGAGTTCGCGCTCACGTGCCCTGCCCGCGGCCGGTCCGCTCCTGCAACGGTCAACCAGGTTCGACGCCTGAGCCTCAGCTGATGTTCATCACGCGGGCGCCCGGAATGGCCTTGATCAGCGACTGGGCATCGATCGCGAACACGTCGTGCGGTGTGCCGGCAGCAGCCCATACAACCTCAAAGCGCCGCAGCGACTCGTCGATCGTCGTCGGCAGCTCGACGTCGTGCCCCAGCGGAGGGACACCGCCGATCGAGAACCCGGTGATCACCCGCACGCGATCGGCCGGCGCCGGCGATAGACCGAGCCGCACGACGTCGACTCGCCGGTCGCCGGCGCAGAGGACCATGACGGGCTCGTCCTGGCACAGGAACAACAGTGACTTCACGATCTGCCCCACTTCGACTCCGAGCGCCGCTGCCGCCAGACGAGCGGTGCGGGCGGAGTCGGTCAGCGTTCTCACGTCGATCTGAAGACCTCGTTCTCGGAGCCGCCGCGCCAGACGGGCCGCCGTCGGGTGCATCAGCCGTCGTCAGGGGATACACCGCTAGCGGAGCTCCGCTCGGGCGGCAATTCGGGATCCGTGGCGCGTGCTTCAACCAGAGGTATCCGCTCCAGAGCGCTGCTCAACTTCTCGGCGGCTTCGATCACGTCCCCGCGATCGGCTTTCTGCTCCATGGCCAACCTGATGCTGGCGATCTCCCTTGCCAGAAACTCCATGTCGGCGAGCACCCGGGCGTTGCGTTCCCGGTCGCGCTCCATCTCCGCCTTCTCCCGATCCGCCTGCCGGTTCTGAGCCAGCAGGATCAGCGGCGCCGCATACGCAGCTTGCGTGGAGAACACGAGGTTGAGCAGGATGAACGGATACGGGTCCCACTTGAAGACGAGCCCCGCGCCGTTGAGGAGGATCCACACGGCGACGATGACCGTTTGCCAGACCAGGTAGGTGACGGTGCCGAAGAAGCGGGCGAACCTTTCGGCCGCCGGGCCGAATGCGTCAGGGTCGTAGGAGGGAGCGCCCGCCGTTCCGCGGGGCTTGCCGAGATCGTCTTGACTGCTCATGTGCTCTGTCCGGTGCTCACGCGCCAGTTTGCGGGCAGCACGCGATCTAGTACGTCATCGATCGTGACCGCGCCGACCAGCCGTCTGGCGGAGTCGCAGACGGGCAAGGCGACGACGTCGTAGGCCGCGAGGCGCTCCGCCACCTCGCGTTCACCCAGATCAGGAGCGACGGGCTCCCAATCGTCGTCGAGGCAGCGACTCAACGGCTTGCCGGGCGCTTCACGAAGCAGCCGCTGAATCCCGATCGCCCCGTGGAAACGCCCGGTCGGGGTCTCGAGCGGCGGCTGGCAGATGAAGACCTGCGCGGCGATCGGAACCGGCAGGTCCGGATCGCGGATCCGGGCGAGGGCCTCGGCGACGGTGGCGCGTCCATCGAGAATCACTGGCTCGGGGGTCATCAAACCACCCGCGGTATGGGGGTCGTAACCCAGCAGCCTGCGGACAGGCTCGGCTTCGTCGGGATCCATTGCGCCGAGCAGCTCGGCCTGTCGGGTGACCGGAAACTCAGCCAGGAGGTCGGCGGCGTCATCGGCCTCCATCTCATCGAGCACCC
>JAFAZB010000404.1 GCA_019240015.1 Solirubrobacterales bacterium | reverse complement strand
TCGCCGTCAGTCCCGGCGAGTAACTCCTCCAGGCCGCCAAACTCCTCGACGATCCGCTGCACGACCAGCTTCGGCAGCCGTGGTATGCGACCGAGGATGCGGATCCCGCGAGGAGACACGGGATAGTCGAGCGTGTTCAGCTTGCGGTCGTAGCCGAGCAGCTCGGCAAGTCGCCCGAAGTCCAACAGATCCTGGTGCGGCAGGCGCACGAGCTGGTCGAACGCGATCGCGAAGCTTTCATCGCTGTCCTCGGTCAGGTAGTCGTGCACGAGCGCCGCCTTGTCGGCCGCAACGCCCACCATCGTCTCGTCGAGCTGCATCTCGATCAGCCGTCCCTCGGTGCCCAGCTCGACGATGTAGCGCTCGATCTCCACCGCCATGCGCGTCACCAGCTCCGCTCGTTGGAGCACCGTGAGCACATCGTGGAGCGTCGCGCCGCCTTCGAACTCGAGCGCGGTCAGGCGCGTGGAGACCTGGTCCAGCCGGCTGCGGTACTTGTCCAGCGTCGCCAGCGCCTGGTTGGCCTTCGCCAACACGACCGGGATGTCCTCGAGGATGTACTTGACGCCGTCGACGTACAGCGAGACGACCTCGCGCCGCTCGGAGACCGCGATCACCAGCGCGTCGGTCTGCTTGGAAACCCGCTCGGCGGTGCGGTGGCGCGTTCCGGTCTCGAGTGTGAGGATCGTCGGATCCGGGGTCAGCTGCACGTTGACGTGCGCGATCTTGGTCGCGTTCGAGCTGAGGATGATCGCGCCGTCCATCTTCGCCAGCTCGTACAAAAAGGCCGGCGAGTAGTCGAGCTCGAGCTTGATCCCACCTGAGAACAGGAACCCCAGCTCGTCGGCGTCACCCATCACGATCAACCCGCCGGTGCGGGCGTGCACGATGTTGTCGATGCCCTCGCGAAGCGCCGTCCCGGGCGCCACCATTTCCAGCGCCCTCATGATCCGGGACTCTTGTCGAGTTTCGAGCTCCTCTTTGAGCTCTTCCCCGGATCGCGACGGCATCGAGGCCAATTTTACCCGGAATTGAGGGGGCGGGGCCTGCCCCCTCAGGCGCGGAAGCCCGCCCCGGAGGCGGCTGAGCCGGCTCGTCGAGCGGGGTCGCTTGGAGGCACGGGCGGTCTGTTGGCGGAGCGACCGGCACGTCTCCCGCCGCTAAGGTCGGGGACGTGATCCAGTGCGCGCTCAATGGCGACTACACGAAGGCGGATCATCCGGATGTGCCGGTGACGCTCGAGGAGTTGGTGAGCGACGCTCGGGCGTGCTGGGCGGCTGGGGCCGCTTCGGTGCATTTCCATCCGCGGCGCGCGAGCGATGGCGCTGAGTCGCTTGATGCAGAAACCCACGATCGAGCGGTGGCCGCCGTACGGGACGCGGTTCCGGGATTGGAGATTTCCTGCTCTACCCAGGAAGACATCGACCTGGGCGGGGCGGGCGCTCGGATCGCGGCGGTGCGCGCCTGGTGCCATCCGCCGGATGTCGTGTCGCTCAATCTCTCGGAGACCGGCGCGACCGAGCTCGGTGAGGTCCTGCTCGATTGCGGGATCGGGATCGAGGCCGGGGTGTTCACGGTGCCAGACGCCGACGCGCTGCTGTCGGCGCCATGGGCCGAACGGGTTCACCGCGTGCTGGTCGAGGTGATCTTCGAGCACGAGGACGCGCGCGCGGTGGCGCTGGCCCATGCGATCGACGATCGGGTGGCGCCGCTCGGTCGCCCTCGGCTGTGGCACGGCGATGCCGCGACCAACTGGACGGTCGTCGAGGCCGGCCTGGCAGCGGGCCGCGACGTGCGCGTGGGCTTGGAAGACACGGTGTTTGATCGCAATGGAGCTCGGGCGCCTTCCAACCCCGACCAGGTCGCCCAGATCGCCAACATGCTCAGCTGAGCGGCCCCTACCCCGGGGCGTTCTGCGGCTGGCTCGCGTCAGCGCTCGCTCACGCGGCCTCCATCCTCGCCGCGCTGGTATCCCCGAGCGCATCCCCCAGCGCGCTGCGCAAGGTCGCATGCGCCCCCGGCGCAACGACGGGCGCCAGCCCGAACTTCGCCGCCTCGGCGAGCCTGCGCTCCGCGTGGGCGACGGTGCGGAGCTCACCGGTGAGCCCCAGCTCGCCGAAACATGCCAAGGGTCCCCCGTCACCACCGACCGGCGCGACGCGCTTGGCGGCGCTCGCCACCGCCAGCGCCACCGCGAGGTCCGCGCCGGGCTCCTCGACGCGCACACCTCCGACCACGTTGACGAACACATCGGCGGTCCCGAGGCCGATCCCGGCGTGCCGGCCGAGCACCGCCAGCACCAGCGCTAGCCGGTTGCGATCGAGCCCCGCCACCACGCGCCGCGGCGGCACCAGCTCGGAGCTCGAGACGAGCGCCTGCACCTCGACCAGCAATGGCCTGGAGCCCTCCATCGCGCACAGGACCACGCTCCCGGGCGCGCGAGTAGCCTCGCCCACGAACCGCGCCGAGGCGTCGAGCACCTCGACCAGCCCCTGATCGCGCATCTCGAACACGCCCGCCTCGTTGGTCGAGCCGAAACGGTTCTTGATCGCGCGCACGGTGCGGTAGGTCCGCTCGCGCTCGCCCTCGAACTGGAGCACGCAATCGACCAGGTGCTCCAGCACACGCGGTCCCGCGAGCGCGCCGTCCTTGGTCACGTGGCCTACCAGCAGCACCGTGATCCGCAGCGACTTCGCCAGCCGCATGATCTCGCTGGCCACCTCTCGGACCTGCGCCACCGAGCCGGCGGCGCTCGACAACTCCGCGCAGTGGAGCGTCTGCACCGAGTCGATCACGCACACCTCGGGCCGTTCTCGCTCCAGCGTGGCCAGCACCGTGTCGAGGCTCGTCTCGGCGATCACGGGCACTCGGAGCGCGTCGCCCACGTGCAGCCGCTCCGCCCGCAGGCGGATCTGCGCCGCCGACTCCTCGGCGGACACGTACAGCGTCCTGCGACCGGCGGCGGCCAGGTGCGCGAGCGCCATCGTCGTCAGGGTCGACTTGCCGATCCCCGGCGAGCCGCCGATCAATACCAGCGAGCCGGGAACCAGCCCGCCCCCGAGGACGCTGTCGAGCTCGCCGATCCCCGTGCTGAGCCGGTCCTCCTGATGCGCGGCGACCTCCGACAATGCGACCGGCACGACCGCGCCCGCACCACCGCGCGACTCGGAGCGCGACCCGCGCGCCGCCGCCCCGCCCCGCCCGCCCCGCGGCTGCATCTGCTCGATGAGCGTGTTCCATTCGCCGCAGCCCGGACAGCGCCCCGCCCAGCGGATGCTCTCCTGCCCGCAGGCGCTGCACACGTAGATCGAGGTCGGTCGGGCCATCTCACGCGGAGACTACGTCGGCCCGCCGACGTCATTGAGTGACCGCCACACAGTTGGCACACACTCATACACGCCCGGGTCGCGGCGGCCACGATCAAACGCCGAGCCCGTCCAGCTCCGGAATTTCAAGATGACCCGCGACGAGCGAACCCAT
>JAFAZB010000359.1 GCA_019240015.1 Solirubrobacterales bacterium | reverse complement strand
TGGGCGTAATGGCGGTTCTGGGTCTGGTACTCGACGTGGGAGGTCGCGATCGTGATCCCCCGCGCCTTCTCTTCAGGAGCGTTGTCGATTGACTCGAACGACCGCACCTCGGTGCCACCGAAGTTCTCGTTCAGCACCTTGGTGATGGCCGCGGTCAGCGTCGTCTTGCCATGGTCGATGTGACCGATGGTGCCGACGTTGACATGGGGCTTGTCGCGCTCGAACTTGGCCTTCGCCACTTTGGTGTCGCTCCTTCTGTTTTCAGTATTTGCGCCCGCGAGGGCGAACAATCAACGATACAAACTTCCGTCTGTCACTGCTGCTCGTAGGGGCTCGGAGCTCGCCGGACGTCTGCGCGCGCGGCTACGCGGCCTCCTGGTCGGGGCCCACCACCTTCTCGGCGATGTTCGGCGGTACCTCCTCGTAGCGCTCGAACTGCATCGTGTAGGTGGCCCGCCCCTGGGTCGTGGAGCGCAGGTCGGTGGCGTATCCGAACATCTCCGCGAGTGGCACGTAGCCGCTCACCACCTGGGCGTTGCCGCGCTGCTCCATCCCGGTGACGTGACCTCGCCGCCGGTTCAGATCGCCGATCACATCGCCCATGAACTCCTCCGGGGTTACCACCTCGACCGCGAACACGGGCTCCAGCAGGACCGGCTTGGCCCGCGCAGCGGCGGCCTTCAGCGCCAGTGAGCCGGCGACCTTGAAGGCGATCTCCGAGGAGTCGGTGTCGTGGTACTTGCCGTCGACCAGCGTCACGCGCACGTCGACCATCGGATAGCCGGCGCGGGGGCCGTTCTCCATCGCCTCCTCGACGCCCTTCTCCACCGCCGGGATGAACTCGGTCGGGATCGAGCCCCCGCGGATCTTGTTGACGAAGTCGAACCCCTCGCCGGGCGCCGGCTCGATGTCGATGTAGACGATTCCGTACTGGCCGGCGCCGCCGGTCTGGCGCACGAACCGGCCCTCCACCTTCTCGGCGTTGCCGCGGACGGTCTCGCGATAGGAGACCTGGGGACGGCCGACGTTGGCGCCGACCTTGAACTCGCGCAGCATCCGGTCGACCAGCACCTCGAGGTGCAGCTCGCCCATCCCGGCGATCTCGGTCTGGCCGGTCTCCTCGTTGGTCTGCACCTGGAAGGTGGGGTCCTCCTCGGCCAGCCGCGCCAGCGCGGTCGCCATCTTCTCCTGGTCGGCCTTCGTCTTGGGCTCGATCGCGACCTTGATCACCGGCTCTGGGAACACGATCGTCTCCAGCCGGATCGGCTTGTCGGGCGCCGCGAGCGTGTCGCCGGTGGCGACCTGCTTGATCCCGACGGCGGCGGCGATGTCGCCGGCGTAGACCTCTTTGAGCTCTTCGCGGTCGTTCGCGTGCATCATCAGGATCCGGCCGATGCGCTCGGTGCGGCCGGTGTTGACGTTCAGCACCCGCGAGCCGGCCTCGAGCCGTCCCGAGTAGACGCGGAAGTAGGTCAGCTTGCCGACGTAGGGGTCGGCCATGATCTTGTGCACCAGCGCCGCGAACGGCTCGTCGTCGGAGGCGTTGCGCTGCGCGGGACGGCCTCCGTTCTCCGAGCCCTTCTCGGGCTCGATCCCTTCCACGGCCGGCACGTCGAGCGGGCTCGGCAGGTAATCGATGACCGCGTCGAGCAGTGGCTGGACGCCCTTGTTCTTGAAGCTCGAGCCACACAGCACGGGGGTCATCCGGATCTCCAGCGTGGCCTTGCGGATCGCGGCCTTCAGCCGCGGCACCGGGATCTCCTGCTCCTCGAGGATCATCTCGAGCAGCTCGTCGTCGTAGTGGGAGACCTCCTCGAGCAGGTGCTCGCGGGCCGTTGCCGCCTGGTCTGAGAGCTCGGACGGGATCTCCACGATCTCCTGCTCCTTGCCGAGCTCGTCCTTGTAGACGATCGCCTCGTTGGTCACCAGGTCGACGATCCCCCGGAAGTCGGCCTCGGCGCCGATCGGGAGCTGGATCGGCACAGGATGCGCGCCGAGGCGATCGACCATCGTCTGCACCCCGCGCTCGAAATCGGCGCCGATCCGGTCCATCTTGTTGATGTAGGCGATCCGCGGCACGCGGTACTTGTCGGCCTGGCGCCACACCGTCTCTGACTGCGGCTCGACGCCGGCGACCGAGTCAAACAGCGCGATCGCGCCGTCGAGCACCCGCAGCGAGCGCTCCACCTCGACCGTGAAGTCGACGTGTCCCGGCGTGTCGATGATGTTGATTCGATAGCCGTTCCACTCGCAAGTGGTGGCCGCGGAGGTGATCGTGATGCCCCGCTCCTGCTCCTGCTCCATCCAGTCCATCACCGCCGCGCCCTCGTGAACCTCCCCCATCTTGTAGGTCCGACCTGTGTAATAGAGGATGCGCTCGGTCGTCGTCGTCTTACCGGCGTCGATGTGGGCCATGATCCCGATGTTGCGAGTCTTCTCTAACGTGAACGTGCGAGGCATTCAATTCTCTGGTGTGGTGCGCTTGCCAACCGGCTGCGGACGTGAAAAAGGGCCCACTGGGCCCGTTCACGACGCGGTTGTCGGCTCCGGGCGGTTCTCTAGTAGGACGGCGTCTCCATCGCTTGGATCCTCCGCGCCCGGGAGCGAGCACAGATGAGCACAACGCCGCCCGAGGCGAACTCCGAATATAGCAGAGGGGAGCCCGGCCCCAAGCCGCGCGCTTGGCAGCGCGCGGCCCGCAAAATGGCCTCCCAGGCGGCGGGCAAAGCGGGCGAGGCAGCCGCCAAGCTGGCCGCGGAAGCGGCGGAGCGCGCGGCCGCGGCCAGGGGCGGTCCGGACGCGCCAGCGACGGCGCGCGCGCGGCGGGGCGGCGCGATGGACCGGGTGGCCGCCAGGGGCGCGGCAACGGTCGAGCGGGTCGCGACCAGGGTCTCGGAAGCAGTCGAGAGCGCCACCGAGCGGCGCGGGGGGCGGACGGCGCTCAGCGATTCGACGGCCGTGGAGTCGGCGGCGGTCGTGGAGGCGGCGGCGGGGGCGCCCGTGGCTGACCCCGCGGGCGTCGGACCTGCATCCCGTACCCCCTACGCCGATCCGGACCAGGCAGAGTGGTGGCCCGCGCCGGAGCCGCCTGCCCGGACGCGACGCCCCCGGCCAGATGACCGGGGGCAGCCGGCGCGACCGATCCCCGTGCCTGCGCCGCGCCCCGGGCCCCGCGGGCTCGAGCGCCGTGCCCCGGAGCCTCGCCCGCCGGAGCCTCGCCGGCCGCAGGAGCCCCGCCGACGCGAGGAGCCCCGCCGGCCGGAGGAGCCTCGCCGCCGCGGGGAGCGCTCCGGACCGGTCGCGGGGGTGGCGCCCGCGCCGGCCGCCCCCGTGCCGGCCCCGGCCCGGCCC
>JAFAZB010000079.1 GCA_019240015.1 Solirubrobacterales bacterium | reverse complement strand
GAGTTCGCGGAGCTCGGCGCTCGGGGTCAACCCGAGCTCCTCGCGGAGCAGGCCGCACGTCTCCCGGTAGGCGGCGAGCGCGTCGGCTTGGCGCCCGGACCGGTAGAGCGCCAGCATCAGCTGGCCACGCAGCCGCTCCTGGAGCGGCGCGCCGGCGATCAGCCGCTCGAGCTCGCCCACCGCCTCGGCGGCGCGGCCGAGCGCGAGCTCCGCGTCGATCCGCTCCATCTCGGCCAGCAGGCGCAGCTCCTCGAGGCGCCGGATCTCACCCTGGATGTCCTCCATCCCCGCCAGGTCGGCCAGGGGCGGCCCGCGCCACAGCGCCAGGGCCTGGGCCAGGCGAGCCGTGGCGCCCAGCGCGTCCCCCGCCGCGAGCAGCGAGCGCCCCTGTTCGAGCCCGCGTTCGAACACCGCGGCGTCGAGCTGGTCGGGCTCGAGCTCGAGGACGTACCCGCCGCGGCGCGTGTGGAGCATCGCCCCGTCGCCGTCGCGCAGCGCCCGTCGCAGCCGGGAGACCGCGACGTGCAGCCCGTTGACGGCGGTGGCCGATCGTGCCCCGCCGAACAGCTGCAGGGTCAGCCGCTCGGTGGCGACCAGCTCGCCGGCATGCACCAGCAGCATGGCCAGCAGCGCCCGCTGGCGCTCGCCGCCCAGCGCGAGCGGCTCGCCCTCGAGGGTCGCGGCCAGCGGCCCGAGGACCGAGAACTTGACCGCCGCCCTCGCCTGCGCGCGCATCGGGCTCGATTATCGGCCAGGGGCGCGGGGTGTGCAACGTCGGCCTGACGGGTCCTGTCACCGATCTGTCAGAGGCTGGTAACCGGGCCGCCGGATACTGCCGCCGCTGCACTGGGGCGGCCACGCGCGATCGGCACGGGCCGAAATCACATAGAGGGAGGATTGCGGTGCTCAACGTGACGCGCAGGTCGTCCTGGATGGTCGGGCCGATTCTTGTGGCGCTGCTCGCGGCTGCCTGTGGCTCGAGCTCGAGCTCTAACTCGAGCGGCGTCCAGGGACAGAACTCGACGACCGTGGCCGCCGCAACCGCCGGCGAGGGCCTGACCTCGCCCACGGCCCCGTCCGGCGCCCGGCAGTCAGGGGGCACCGTGTACTTCACCGAGGGCCCGAGCGCGCCGCCCAACTACATCTTCCCCATGACCTATGCCCAGGTATGCGGGACCAACAACATCACCCAGCTGAACGCGATGCTCTACCGCCCGCTCTACTGGTACGGCAACAACTACCGGCCGACCGTCGACTACGACTACTCGGTGGGCGAGGCGCCGGCGTTCTCGCACAACGACCAGACCGTGACGATCAAGCTGAGGCCGTGGAAGTGGTCCGACGGCGAGGCCGTGACCTCGCGCCAGGTCGCCTTCTGGATCAACCTGTACAAGGCCGACCCGGCCAAGAACTTCTGCGGGTACGTCCCGGGCTACTTCCCCGACAACGTCACCTCGGTTCAGACACCCGACCCGGGCACGGTCGTGCTGCGCCTGAACCACTCCTACAACCCGACGTGGTTCCTCTACAACGAGCTCTCGCAGATCTACCCGATCCCGCTGGCCTGGGACCGGACCTCGCTCTCGCAGCCGGCGCCCAAGTCCGACAACGGTCACCTGCCCGACTCGACCAAGGCGGGGGCCGAAGCGGTCTACAAGTTCCTCGACACCCAGTCCAAGGCGGTCGGCAGCTGGGCCTCCTCGCCGCTGTGGGGCGTGGTCGACGGGCCGTTCCGTCTGCAGAGCTTTACCAGCACCGGGCAGGCCACGCTGGTCCCCAACCCGGACTACAGCGGCTCGCCCAAGCCCACCATCTCGCGCTTCGTGGAGCTGCCCTTCACCAGCGACGCGGCGATCTTCAACGAGGTCCGCTCGGCCGGCCCGCAGGGCGTGACGATCGCCAACCTGCCGTCGGTGTACGCGCCGCAGATCTCCGCGGTGGTGGCCCAGGGCTACAACCACAACGCGGCATCGAGCTACTCGATCAACTACTTCCCGCTCAACTTCAACAACCCCACGGTGGGACCGATCTTCCGCCAGCTGTACTTCCGGCAGGCGTTCGCGCACCTGATCGACCAGCCGGGTTGGATCGACGCCTTCCTGCACCACACCGCCGTGGC